>DATJAY010000008.1 GCA_035515795.1 Candidatus Acidiferrales bacterium
CAGAAAGTCGGTCGCCTGAACGGAGAGAGAAATGTCGCTTGTTGCCCAGGCAGGCGAATTGTATAGCGTCAGGTCGTACCCATGTCCTGATGAATCATGAGCTGTAGTTCCGTGGCCTTCATTGAAATGGTACAACGCGACTGTGTTTGCATCGGTAGTAAAGGGCGATGATGGCGTCGCGTAGTTTGACGTGTATCTTTCCACATCGGAGTATCTGACTTCATCTATTCTCCCATTGAAATACTCTATTGGGGGGCCGCCATTATAATTCCCTCCAACGAAGAAATTTCCAGACGGCACATCGAGAGATGCGTTTGAAGCCGCTACGTCTATTCCATTGTCATAGAGTGTCCAGCCACCACCGCTCCTGACCAGTGCAAGATGGGTCCACGTTCCCGGCTTCAACGTGTCGGTCGACGCAGTGTAGTTAATGCCGCCAACCAAAATTGATAGTTGACCGCTGGAATTAATATATATCCCGAAGCCATCGGACGACGTGTTACCATCATACACAATTCCCTCATCAGTCCCGGTTGTTCCATCCCAGTTAACCCAACATTCAAGCGTCAACGCAGCATAAACAGGAAGAGTGCTGCTGTAATATGCACTCTGGCCGGAAGCAAAGCTCAAAGCATCTCCCCACCGAGCATAATTGCCGGCAACAAAACTGTTTTCGCTGCCGCGATAATACCCATAAGCGTTCGAGTCGGAAATCGTATAGTAATAAGTGTTGCCTGCACTGAGCCCAGTGATATTAGCGGAGACGGAAGTTGCGGTATCACCGCTTACGGTATCGGGAGATGCCGGAATACTATCGACGTAAACCCCGGATGTCGTTCCCCAAAGGAAACGGACGACCGTTTTTTCGCTCACTGTTACTATCCCGGCGAGTGTCGCAGAAGTCGGTGCAACATTAGATAGTCCCACGGATATGGTCGGCTCCGGGTGAAATACAACAAAAAATGGGTAGCCATTGTTGAATCCTACGTTCATCGCCCAGGTATTTGTGAAGTCCCAACCAGCATAAGTGGATCGTGTTTTCATAGCTGCGTCGGTCTCCCCTGTTTCCCCCGCCGTTCCATAGGCGCTGGTTGATTGATTGGAGGTTGTTATATCCCAGAAGCAATCGCTTACTGACCCGGGGTCAGCGCCAATGACAGTGCCCGTTGCCCCTACAAGACCGCCAACATTAGAACTGCCACTCACACTTCCGGTGCTGTAGCAGTCGCTTATAGTTGTGCCTCCGTTTATTCCCACGAGACCACCCACACAAGAGCTGCCGATTACGTTTGCAGTGCTATAACAGTTGGTAGGTAGTCCGTCAAGGTTCAAACCAATGAGACCGCCAGCATAAGAGCTGCCATTCACACTGCCGGTGCTGTAGCAGTTGCTTACTGCTGACGCGAGGTTAAGTCCCACAAGACCTCCAACGTCATCATGTCCAGTTACATTCACGTTTATCAGCCCGAGGTTTACTATCGTCGCTGCAGCTGCCTCGCCAAACAAGCCAACATTATCTGTCGAACTCCTGCTGATATACAAGCCGGTAATGGTGTGCCAGTCGCCATCGTAAGCACCGCCGCTAAATGGCGGCGAATTATTCCCTATCGGCGAAAACCCGGCGCCGGAATTCCAACTCGTATCGGAAGACGCATTTATGTCTGCAGTCTGCCTATAATACTTATTATAATAATTGCCCCAGGCGCTGCCACCCGCCACCGCCTGCAGCCAGTATAGGTTGCCAAGCGAATCTATCTGGTACGGATCGCTCGACGTCCCGCTGCCGGAGGGAGCGATGGCTGTAAATATTGAGATGCCACCGAGGTTCTGCCATCCAAGGTAAGGATAGCCGGAGTTGACGCTAGCAGCCCAATGCCACACCGTGGAATCCCACCCTGCATAATCGAATGTAGATGGATTTTTCATCTCCGCCGTAGTCTCTCCCGTCCCGCCGGCGCTGCTTGACTGGCCGGAGGTTGTTGTATTCCAGAAGCAATCAGTTACCGCTGAGCCTGCACCATCATATCCCGCGAAGCCGCCGACAATAGAGATGCCGCTGACGCTTCCGGTGCTGTAACAGTCGCTTATTGCTGCTGAGTTTCCATTCTCACCAACAACACCACCGATAATAAAGCTCCCGCTCACACTTGCAGTACAGTAACTGTTGCTTACGGTCGATGATGTATCATTGTTGCCTACGAGACCACCGATAACCGTGCTGCCGCTTACACTTCCGGTAATGTAGGTGCTGCTTATAGTCGATGAGTCCTCATCATTTCCTGCGAGGCTGCCGACATAATTCTGCCCGGTTATATTCACGTTTACCAGGCCGATGGAGTCTATCGTGGCTTTTCTGGTGTAGCCGAACAAACCGACATAATTCGTTGAACTCCTGCTAATATACAAACCGGTAATGGTGCACCCGCTGCCATCGTAAGTGCCTGTAAAATACTTCGAGCTATTTCCTATAGGCGAAGACCCGGCGTTAGAATTCCATGTCGATGTCGGAGACGCGTCAATGTTAGCCGTTTGTTTGTAATACCTCCCCCAAGCGGTATCGTTTGCCGTCTCCTGCAACCAGGCAAGATTATCGAGCGTCGCTATAAGATATGGATCGCCTGAAGTCCCGCTGCCGGATGGCTGAACCGCCGTTTGTGCGGCGCATGGCTCGATCGAGAAGAACACCATCGCAAGATTCAGCAGAACGAACAATAATGCGGTGATATTTTCAGATATCTTTCTTGACATTTCTACTCCGTTTGTTAACTTTTCAAAGACGATGGCTCACTTCATCAAAACCAATTTCCTTATCGACACAAACTTCTGTCCGTCATTTCCTTGCGCTGCGATACGGTATAAGTAAACTCCGCTCGCAAATCTGTCCATGTTTATGTTCTCGTTGTATCTTCCGGCATTCATTGTTCCATAGTTGTTCTCGAGAACTCTCTGTCCGAGTACGTTATAGATATCCAGAGTCACCGTCGATTGTTCTTTCAAGTCGAACCTGATCGTAGTCGATGGGTTGAACGGGTTCGGATAGTTCTGGTAAAGTGCGTACGCTTTCGGGTCGCCAATGGTCGTCGAGAGCGTAGCGAGAACTTTAGCATTACCGTTTAATGAAACGCTCTGGATTTCATAGACGTAAGTTCTGCCCGCAACTACTCTTAAATCTGAATAATCATAACCTCTCCCGCCGATCGATGCTCCGTCAGATTTCAGATGATAATTGTTCAAGTATCCTGAGATTATCTTGAACACTTCCGTACCGGGATCTTCCCGAAGGATGTTATAACCTGCGATGTCGATTTCGGATTGTGCTCTCCATGACAGGATAACGGAACCTCCATCCGACTTCGCCTCGAAATCGGTCGCCTCCACGTCGAGCGGGATATCTCCGCTAGGATTAATCGACGAGTCGCTGTAAACGGCAAGGTTAGACTGCGGAAAATAATTCAAAGCTACAAACTGTCCACCAACAACAAACATGTGATTTGCGATGGCAAGCGCATTGACATTTCCTGAGCCGACATCGTTGTTCTCATGTGCATTGAATGAATTGGTCGAGCCAGTATTCGCATTTAGATAAGCGAGTGCCGACCTATGAGGAGGGTAGCTCGATGAAAAATTTCCTCCGATTACCAGATGCGTGTCAGCGACTGCGATGGCATCGACCGTGAATGCTAAAGTAAAATTAGCGTTGAAACCCGGAACCAATGCTCCGGTTGCGGTATCCACGGCGGCAATGCTTTTCATTGACTGTCCATCAACGTTAAAAATCTCTCCTCCGAGATAGACTTTCCCATTTTGTGCAGCGAGGGACATACAGATATTATCCGGACCAGGGTTCCATGAAGTAAGAGTATCGGTAACGGTATCGAATGCGGCGGCATACTGGCGTGAAGCGGAACCAATCTGAGTGAAGAAACCGCTCAGGAAGATTTTCGATCCGGAAGAAGCCAGCGAATATACTCCGCCGCTATTCAGGACGGGATGCCATGAGAGAAGTGAACCATCACGTTTGTTCAGTGCTGCCACGTAAGACCGGCTGGTTGAGTTGACGGCCGTGAAATTGCCGCCGAGATATAACCTATCCCCGAGCACCTCCAAAGCGTACACGGCGCTGCTTGCGGTTCCCAACCAATTCGGGCTGAGTTCGGGACTCCCATTAAGTGTGTCGAATGCTGCGAGATTAGAAATCGAATACAAGCCTCCGACAAATGTAAAACTCCCGCCCGCGATTATTTTATCGCCTGCTGAAGCGATGGCGTTGACCGGGCCTCCCGTGACATTGGGGTTCCATGAAGTGACACGTCCCGTAGAAAAATCAATGGATGCCAGTCCGTTTCGCGTGGTCTGCCCGGCAGCGATGAAGAATCCTCCCGTGAAAATTGAAGTCCCCACTGGTGTAATTGTCCAGACATTCACTGTAGAGGGATAATTATAAAGTTTTGCATCCCATGTTGACGCGTTGCCTGTTGTCATATCTACCGCTGCCAGGTTATTGATACTCCTTCCGCCGATAGATGTAAAATTTCCGCCTACGAATAATTTCGTCCCCGATACAGCAAGCGCAGTTACGTTGTTGTTCGGATTGGGGTTCCATGATGATGCGAGGCCTGTACCGGTATCTATTGCCGCGAGATTGCTGACCGAACTCCCGCCGATCGAAGTGAATGAGCCACCGACGAACACGTTGCTCCCCGAGACGGCGAGAACGCTTGCATAGCCTCCGCCGCCCGACATTGTCGCACCGGGATTCCAACCCGTGACTACATTCCCGGCTTGATCGAATTTTATCAACCCATTTCTGTTGACACTGTCAATCATTGAGAACAATCCGGCAGCGTAAAGATATCCACCGGCGTAAACGAAACATGATATATGCCCCGAGCCGCTTGGGACCGTATTGTAAAAGGACCAATTCGTAGGATTGCCAGCCGTCGTATCGACAGAACCGATCGTCAAATGAAGTTGACTGTGCAAACCGGTGAAGTAACCTCCTATATAAACATAAGCGCCCATCTGCTGAAGCGCAGTCACTTCGTTATCGGCCTGGGGATCCCATGATAGAAGTGAACCATCCGAAATATTGAACGCCGCAGCGTGTCCGCGTGCCTGACCGGCAATCGAATCGAAAACTCCTCCAACATACAACCGATTTCCGGCGACCGACATCGTTTCCACGAAACTATTCGGCGCCGGGTTCCATGAATCAAGTGAACGATCTGCACGAACATGCGCCAGGTATTTTCTCGGCACACCGTTGATATAGAGGAACTGGCCGCCAACGTACAATCCACCTGAGCCGTCAGCCACGGAAGTCAGGACAAGATTTCCCATCGGATCGAACTTGGGGAACGTGCGATCGGGTACGGCTGTCCCCGTGTCCAAAAGCGCACCGGTACCGGTAGAGTATCCGATTTTTGTGAAGTTGCCCCCAAAATAGATTTTGTTTCCACTTACAACTACACAGTTCACCTGTCCATCCAAAGGCGAATCAAGCGTATCATTTAATGTTTGGGCTTCACCGACCGAGCATGTAAAACAAAGAAATAATATTTGCCCCAATGAAATCCATCTGGAAATCAACGCGAGTCGTCCCAAGTTCATGTCTCCTCCTCTTGTTATGACGTGATTGTCTAAGATAATTTGTCAATGATGATCCAGCATCTCAAGGTGGTAGTGGTACATGGTTCAATAACGAATTATGTGTATCGATGGTTCCTTTACACCATGGTGAAGTGAATTTCATCACACAAAGGAGACGTCACCTCATCGGCAATTCGAACAGGTTCCATCCAGACATAATTCAACCATTCTGTTCTTTACTCTTCCATGATTAAATTGAAGCGATGATTCCCCGTGATCGATTACAGAAGGGACTTGAGAAATTCTTCGGGCTGAAAGAATTCCGACCCGGACAGTTTGAAATAATTAATTCGGTAATGAGCGGTTTCGACACGCTCGCGGTCATGCCGACCGGCGGAGGAAAATCCATATGCTATCAGCTTCCCGCACTTCTTAATGACGGGCTTACACTGGTTATAACGCCGCTTATCAGTTTGATGCGCGATCAAGTTGCACAGATAAATCGTAACGGCTTGATCGCTACCCAGCTGGACAGCTCACTTGAGCTGGACGCGATTCAAGAGAGAATGCGGCTTGTCGGAGCAAGCAAAGTGAAACTTCTTTATGTTGCCCCCGAGCGATTGGGAAGCAAAAGATTCCTGGGGTCTTTGTCTTCAGTAAGAATTTCCCTTGTTGCCGTCGATGAGGCGCATTGCATCAGCCAGTGGGGACACGATTTCAGGCCGCATTATACTCGCATCTCCGAATTCCTGGATGCGATCGGATTTCCTACCGTCCTTGCTTTGACGGCAACCGCGACGCCGGACGTTCAAGACGATATTGTAGCACAGTTGAAGATGAGAGACCCCCGCGTTTACATCAGCGGTTTTGCCCGTGAAAATCTTTCATTCAGGGTTTTGGTGGAATCGGGCAAAACTCAATCTATTCTCAAATTCATAAAGTCTCAGGATCCTGCGTCTCGACAAAGCGCCGGAATAGTCTACGCGGCGACCCGCAAAAGCGTCGATGAAATTCATGACCTTCTCAATGCTAACGGAATAAAGGCACTTCGTTATCATGCCGGTCTCACCGGAGAGGAACGGACGAAATCACAAATGGAATTCCTGAACTCAAACCGTGTCATGGTGGCAACCAACGCGTTCGGCATGGGCATCAACAAGTCAGACGTTCGTTATATAATTCATTATGAAATTCCGGGAACACTTGAAGCATACTATCAAGAAGCCGGAAGGGCCGGCAGAGATGGAAAACTTTCCGAATGCATCTTGCTTTTCCACCAAAAGGATTTAGGAGTCCAAACATATTTCATCGATTCGCTTTATCCCGAGAGGGAGGAATTCACTCGAGCGTACAATTCGATCCTCGACTCGTTTTCGATCCACGTTGGCGACAGATCGGAAACTAATCTTACGGTTGACGCCTCCGAAATTGCAGGCCGAACAAGACTGAACTCCCGCAAAATAGAATCCGTCGTCAATATTCTTGCCAGGTCAAACGTAATTCAATTGGCTCCGAACGCTTCAGCAGCGGCGCACATCCGATCGAAAGTAGACATGGATTCATTCAAGAGAGCGATCGATCGAACGTCCTCCCATGATACGAGACTCATACTTGAAACAATTCTCCGTCTGTTCGGGAGCTCGGTGTTTCTTGAGCCGCAGACCGCTTCGCTTGAAGAACTATCTCATAAATCGGATCTCGACGCTTCAACGGTCAACCGCACTCTCTCGATCCTCCAGCGTTCCGGTATCCTGGAATACAAGCCGCCGTCCGAGGGAATAACATTCAAAATGCTCGAACGGCGGACCGATCGACTCCCCGTCAACTTTCAGCAGCTCTCGCTCCTCCGGGAACGAGCGCACCAGCGCCTCGAACAAATGGTGGAATATGCCAGAACAACGTCTTGCCGGACAAACTTTATACTTGATTATTTCGGCGCGGAGGAAATTGAAAGCGGATGCGGAAACTGCGACAACTGTACCATCAATAAGACTTTTTCAATGCAAGGTTCAGAAGGATTGCCAAGCGCAGTGGAAATCTATCGAACGATCCTGTCTTTGGTAAAAGAGACTCAGGGACGATATGGAAGATCGACTTACTGCAAAATTCTTCTGGAAGGGAGCGGGAAGCTTGCGGAGGAGCTTCGTCCGAAATTTTCCGGAGCCTTGAATCAACTTCCTCCGCAAGTCGTTTTTGCAGCATTTGATTTCCTCCTTTCGAGAGAATACCTGGTCAGGATGAAGTTCATCAATCCGACCGTGTCGATTACGGAAGAGGGAAAAAAATATCTGCAAACCGGGATATCTATCCCGGCGAAGAAACAATTCAAATTTAGAAAAGCACTCTACAAAGCTTTAAGAGACGAACGGCTCAGCCTTTCGAAAGAACTGAGTCTACCCGTATTTGCCGTGGTCACGGATGAGGATTTGATCCAAATTGCCAATGCCCGGCCTTCCGCCGAAGAAGAAATTGTCCGCTACTTACCCCGGGTGAATTCCAGAGATATTCTTCGACGTCTATTACAAGTCTGTTCCGATTTTGCGCCATCCGAAAAAATTCATCTCCCGGAAAATGAACGCCGGATCTACGAGCTTTACTTGGAGAAACTTACGGCGGCAGAAATCGCATCACTTATGCAGCTCTCGCTGCAGAATGTCATCGATGTCTTTGACCTGATTAAAAGCAATGGTTACGAAGTGAATTTCAAGAACCTGATAGAAAAGAAAAGGTTCAAGCTGATTACATCGCAGCTGGAGAAGACAAGGAACCCGGTCGATGCCCACGCCGTACTGCCCGATTGCGAGCTGGCGGAGGTGATCCTCGTTTCCAGAGTTCTCAGTGTTTCTCTCGGAGATAGGCAGCCTTAATCCCGCTCATTCTATTCTGAACATCGCCAAAAAATTTCTGCCAACGTTCCGGTTTACGACTGTACCACGATAATGTGGAATTCACCAGACTGTCGTTCACGTTGAACGCCTTCAGAAGTGAATCCACTTTTGCTTTTTGTACCGATGGCTGAGCGGAGTATTGTGCATCCGTCAACTGGAGCTGGACGTAAATTTCGACGAAATCCCCCTCACGAATCGGAGGTTTGTCGGAGCATGAAAAAAATAAAGAAACCGAAAGGAACATAAGGGACAGCCGCAGACTTCGCAGGAGCTGCACTCTCCAGACTCTTGAATTCATATTCATGGCCGGAGCCGATTCACAGCAACGCATTTTTTTCACGCCCTGAATTCCTGGCACTGTTCAGGATTTGGAGATTTGCGAGCAGCGGTCCGCAGGCATCTGCATGTCGTCCCCGATCAATTCCTGCCCGGCGCATCTAAAACCAAAACAAATTCGGCCTTGAACGGCTCTTTTTTGAATTCCCGTTCAATGTCTCCCAATCTCCCGCGAATAATTTTTTCAGTTTCCATCGTGAGGTCAACCGCGACAACAGCCCTTCTGTCTCTTCCGAAAGTTGAAAGGCAATCTTCAATAAGCGCCTTGAACCTGTACGGTGTCTCCATTATAACGGATACAAACTTCATGGATGCAAGCTCTTTTAATCTCCTCAACCGCTCGTCCTTCTTTCTCGGCAGAAAACCTGCATAGTGGAACGAGCTTATATCAAAATTGCAGACGACAAGCGCAGCAAGTATCGACGATGCACCGGGAATTGGAACAACCTTGATACCGCATTTCAATGCGGCGTTGATTAATTTTGCACCCGGATCGGCAAACACGGGCGTACCGGCATCCGAGACAAGAGCAGCATTTGCTCCGTCTCTAATCCTTTCAACTGTCGCTTCGGCATCTCTTGCTTCGTTGTGTTCGTTCAAGGCTTCGAGAGGTTTATCGATCCCGTAATAGCGAAGAAGCTTGTAGCCTTCTTTGAACTCTTCGCAGATTACAAAGTCGACCTGCTTTAAAACAGCTAATGCTCGAAGAGAAATATCGTCATAGTTGCCGATCGGAGTCGAAACTACATAGAGAGTGGAATTCAATGTTCTGTTCTAAGGTTCCGTTCGTAATATTTTCTGAAAGCAATAAGGATTGCTGTCGTGGGCACAGCTATTAACAGACCGAGGAATCCCAGAAAATACCCAAAGATTAAAAGTGCAAGGATCAACATGACGGGATGCACGCCTATTTTTGAGCCGATGATTTTCGGATAGAGAATAGCCGTTTCAGTCAGGTTCATCCCGAGAAATGAACACAGCACCATGACGACCTGGAAACCCGGATTGTCTCCAAAAAGCGCGATCAATACTGCAACCGAAGTGCTGATGATAACTCCAAAATATGGAATCATGTCCAGCACACCCGAGATAAGTCCGATCACGAGAGGATACTTCACGCCCCAGATCGACATTAGCAGGGAGATAACAATCGCGTTTATGAACGCGACGGTCAATGCTCCACGCAAATAGCTTCCGAGGATCCTGTCGACGATTACATAAAGTTCGGATACGAGCTGGCGCTGCCGCCGCGGGAATAACATCTTGACTCTGGTCTTTATCAGATCAAAATCTTTCATGATATAAAAGCTTAGGAAGGGCACAAGCACGAGATTCAGCATCTTAGTCAACGCAGTTGCCGCTTGTGCGACAAAATTCAGAATGCCATTTGGTATCGCACGCGTTACATCCTCGATCCTCGAAGAGATCTCATTTATGACCGCCTGCTGAAGTCCCTGACTCTCCGGCGCGAAGCCGAGAAAACCCCTGTTCACAAGGTTGTTGAGAGAATTACTTATTTCACCGGCGAGAGTCGGAATGGACGCGAGAAAATTCTGAAACTGCTGGAACACCATGGGAAGAACTACTACGAATATGGCAACAAGAATTCCCAGCAGCACGAGAAGAATACCGGCGATAGAAACCGGGCGCGGGATCCTTTTCTTTGCCAGCCATTCGACGACGGGAGTAAAGATATAGCTCAGAAGAAACGCGACGACGAACGGTACAACTGCTCCCGATATTTCAAATGCGAACCAGAATAAGAACACGAGAGTGGCCACCAAAATAAAATGACGAATAATAGCTTCGTGTCTGAACGGATACGTGGCAAACAAAAATAGCACGAAGATAAATATCGGAGTAAACACTTCCCGTACCGCATAGCCGAGGACTAAAAGGAGACAGAGCGCAACGGCATAAATGACCCACTCCCTTTTCCCCGACAAAAACGACGGGAGAGAATTTTCTTCGCCTCTTATTTTTTCCGGAGATTCGACTTCTTCCGCGAGAAGATTCGCGTCCTCGCGGGATCGTTCATCATTCATCCTTGTTTTTCCTTCTATTATGCGGGTTTTCCTTTTTGTCCAATAGAAATTAATGCGGAAAACCATGCAAAAGAATGAACAAAATCACTTTTTAGAACTTCGTACCTATTCATGGCCGCCTTGCGTCTGACGGCCGCCGGCGTGTCAATCCTATAAACCGGGATCCTTCTTGTAACACCCTCACAAACGGTTGAACCAAGCCCGAATAAAATTTCATAACCGACCTCATGGGCTTGATCCACTACGTCGCGATTATGCCTCCCATAAGGAAACGATATTGAATTTATTTCTTTGCCGATTATGTCTTCTATCGTCTTTTTAGAGCCGGACAACTCATCCCATGAGGATTTCCGATCGAGCCTCGACAAGTCTTTGTGCGAACACGAATGACTCCCGATTTCAAATCCGAGTTTGGAAATCTCTCGGAGCTGGTTTTCATTCATGTGAACAAATGGAGTATAAGACAATCGAAGGTCCCAGCTATTTTGTTTGCCGATGAAATCCGAGATGACAAATACGGTTGCCCTCGCACCGACTGAAATCAAAAATGGCGCAACGTTCCTGAAGAAACAATCATAACCATCATCAAAAGTAAGAAACACCTTGCCGGGATCATTTGCAGCTTGCTCACCGGATTCAGCGAACTCGATCCCGTGATTCATCAATCCGGAGATTTGCCGCGCGAACTGTTGAGGCCTTACATTCGTGACGCCGAGTTCGAATTTATCGTCAACCTTGTGATATGCGAGCACTGCCATTAGTCTTCGTTGTTCACTTTCCCGTGGAGCCGAACCCGCCCTCACCTCGGTTTGTGCCACCGAGAGACTTCGCCTCTTCCCACCGGACTTTCTTATATTCTGAAATTACCATTTGTGCTATCCTGTCGCCGCGATTAATCATGAACGGCTCATTCCCAAGGTTCATCATGATAACCTTTATTTCGCCGCGATAGTCCGAATCGATCGTGCCCGGAGAATTTGGAAGAATTACTTTATTTCGGAACGCCAGGCCGCTCCGCGGTCTGATCTGTGCCTCGAATCCAATCGGCAGTTCTACGATCAAATTCGTTGGAACAAGCGCGGAGGACATCGGACTAATTACAATCGATTCATTGACTGCAGCACATAAATCCATTCCCGCCGAACCCTCGGTCATATAATTCGGCAAAGGCAGATCATTGAATTCTTCGGAAATTCTAAAAATTCTTATCGGAATGTCATCCAATCGAGTCCCTTTGATAATTTAGCCAACCTCGATGCCACTAACGAATATTATTGCCCTGCCGGTGCTGCGGCCGAACAAACTCCGCCGATCATCCCGACTTCAAAACAAAACTTGAACAACTCAGCCTCTTCCCTTTTTTACGGCGATGTCTCACCTTTTTTCAGAGAACTGGAATAGTCAAGCTGCATTCTTCGCTTGAAGTAAAATTTCCGCCTCTAATTCTTTCCTGAATCTCTGGATCGTGAACTTGACCGGCCAGGCGGCTGCATCGCCGAGCGCGCAGATAGTGTTGCCCTCGATATTGTTTGCGACTCTGACAAGCAAATCTAGATCTTCAACTTTCCCGCCACCCTGGTACATCCGCTCGAGAATCTTCTTCATCCACCCTGTTCCCTCCCGGCAAGGCGTGCATTGCCCGCACGACTCGTGCCAGTAAAATTTTGTGATTCGCAGCAGAACTTTTATGAGATCCGTATTTTCATCCATGACGATGATGCCGCCGGTCCCGATTGCGCTTCCAGCCGCCTTAAGCGACTCGGCATCCATCCGAACTCCTTCCAGCTGATCACCTCTCAGAGGCGGCATCGAGCTTCCCCCGGGAATTACCATCTTAATCTTCTTATCGCCGATTACGCCGCCCGCGTAGTTGTAGATAATATCCGTCAACAATGTTCCCGACGGCAGCTCGAATATTCCCGGATTGTTCACGTGCCCGCTGACGCCAAAAAGAAGTGTACCAGGATGCTTCGTCGCTCCGATTTTTGAAAACCACTCTGCCCCGTTGTGCAAAATGGCCGGCACATTAGCTATCGTTTCCACATTGTTAATAGTAGTCGGATTTCCCCAGAGACCGTTCTGCGCCGGGAAAGGAGGTTTGACCCTCGGATAACCGCGCTTTCCTTCAATGGATTCCATCAGGCCGGATTCTTCGCCGCAGATGTAAGCGCCTGCGCCGCGATGGATGTAGACATTTACGCAAAAACTTGAGCCGAGGACATTTTCTCCTGCATAGCCACGCGAATAAGCATCATCAATTGCCGTCTGCAAAATCTTCATCCATTTCACGTACTCGCCACGGATATAAATGTATGCCGTCTTTATTCCCATCGCATATGAAGCGATGAGAATTCCTTCGACTAGTTGATGCGGGTTGAACTCCAGTATCTGCCTGTCCTTGAATGAACCGGGTTCGCTTTCATCCGCATTGATGGCGAGATACTTTGTCTTATCGGAGTTCTTTGGCATGAAAGTCCACTTTAGTCCCGTGGGGAATGCCGCACCTCCTCGGCCCCGCAGGTTGGACCTCTTTACTTCGTCGGTCACTGCTTCAGGCTGCATGCCCAGAGCTTTCTTCAGGGCAGAGTAACCGCCGTTGGCTTCGTAAACTTCTATTCTTTTAAGGTCATGAATATCCGGGAGAATGATTTTGGGAAACGCCGGATCGCCGCCCTGTCCGTACAGTTTTGTGCTGCTCTCAACCATTCTACCTGCTGCCTGCCGATTTTCTATTCCTAAACTCGTCCAAAAGATGATCGGTCTGATCCATGGTGAGGTTCTCGTAGTAGTCGTCGTTGATCTGCATCATGGGTGCAGTTCCACAAGAACCCAGGCACTCGACTTCATCCAGCGTGAACATCTTGTCCGGAGTCGTTTCTCCAACTCTGACTCCAAGCCTTTTCTCAAGGTGCTCAACCAAATTATCCGAGCCGCGCAACATACACGAAACATTAGCGCAAACCTGAATGTGGTATTTCCCCACAGGTTTTTTGCTATACATAGTATAAAACGTCACGACACCGAGAACATGACTGAATGGAACCTCGAGGAGTTCAGCGACATAGTGCATAACCTCTTCCGATATCCAGCCGAATTGTTCCTGTGCCAACCACAGTACCGGCAGGACGGCAGCCATCTGCGTCGGGTATCTTTTCTTTATTTCTTCAACCTTTCGGAGATTTTCTTCTGTAAACATTTGCCCTTCGTAAATTTGAATTTTAATTAGACGTTATTGATCTTTCGTTTTTCAATCCAATATTTAAAAATTTATTTGTCCGCTTCGCCCATTATAGGATCGATACTTCCGATGATAGCCACGACGTCGGAAATCATTTGTCCCTTCAGCAGAAGCGGGAGTGCCTGCAAATTGCAGAATGAAGGAGAGCGAATCTTAAGACGCCATGGTGCGCCGCTGCCGTCACTTATGATGTAAAATCCTAATTCACCCTTGGAGCCTTCAATAGCGACATAAGCATCGCCTGCCGGCGGATGGACTCCGTCATTTACGATCACGAAATCGTGTATCATCTCTTCCATTTTTGTGTACACTCGTTCCTTGTCAGGAAGAACCCTTTTCGGCAAATCGGCTTTCACCGGACCGACCGGCATATTTTCCAGCGCCTGCCTGACAAGCTTCGAGCTCTCTTCCATCTCGCGCATGCGAACCATGTACCGCGCAAAGCAATCGCCGTCTTTTTCGGTGACGACATCGAATGAAAGCTGATCGTAAACGAGATAAGGTGAAAATGTCCGAAGGTCGTAATCGATTCCACAGGCACGGATGTTCGGACCGCTCAGCCCGATCTCGACCGCATCATCCGCATTAATCGCACCGACACCGACGGTCCTGTCCAGGAAAATTCTGTTCTTGTTCAGCATCCGCCCCATCTCGCTTAAATTCTTAGGGAACTCGTCGATGAATTTCCTGATTGCCTGCACCGCTTTGTCATCCATGTCCTGGGCAACGCCCCCGATTCGCGTGTAGCTGGTCGTGAACCTGACACCGGTAAAGAGATCAAATACATCGTACAATTTTTCACGCTCACGGAACGACCACAGAAAAACCGTCATCGCGCCCACATCCATGGCCATCGCTCCGATTGCCATGAGATGTGAGGAAATTCTTGCAAGTTCTGCGGATATCACCCTGATATATTGTGCACGGGGAGGCGCTTCGACTCCGGCAATTTTCTCTACTGCCAACGCATATGCGACATTGTTCGCGAGCGGAGAAATATAATCGAGCCGATCCGTGTGAGGAATAAACTCATGGTATGTGCATGCTTCCGCTATTTTTTCGTAGCCGCGGTGGAGATAACCGAGTTCAGGAATGCAATCGACAACTGTTTCGCCGTCTAATTTCACCAGAAGCCGCAATACACCATGGGTTGCCGGATGCTGCGGACCCATGTTGAGGACCATGTAGTTTTCCAGCGGGTCTTCAAGGACCACATTTGTATCTCTATCTTCGAGCGCCTTGAGTATCTGCGAAACGTTTGCTGCAGACTGTGTCTTCGGCTTTTTATCTTCAGCTGATGCCGCCATTGATCCAAAATTCAAAATTCTTGTGGATGATTATCTCCTTGGAAGGGGAATCGATCCCGGTACGCCCATCAAAGGAAAATCTTTCCTGAGAGGATAATATTCATATTCCTCCGGCATATACATCCTCCTCATATCGGGATGGCCTTCGAACTCAATCCCAAACATGTCGAACGCTTCACGTTCGTACCAGTTTGCCGATTTGAAAACAGAAGTGATGCTCGGGCAAACCGGATTATCACCGTCAACTTTAACTTTCAACCTTAGTCTTTTCCCGAGATCGGAATCCCCGGATTTGTCCTTTAGAGAAGTCAATTGATAAACCACGAGAAATCGTTCCTCGTTTGGAACCTGGTGCGGCCGATGTTCATGTTCGATTGCAAGGTAAGCCTTTCTCGCCGATGCATCGTCATAATTCAGCATGTCTGCTCCGCAAAGATCCGACAGGTAGTTGAACCCGAGTTCTTCTTTCAAGATTTTGCAGACATCAGTAATCCGGTCACGTTTTATCTCAATCGAGACCTGCTCGTTAAATTCGTCTACGGAAACGATCGCGTCGCCGAGTGACGAGCGCAGCCTTGATTCTACTTCTTCCTTCATCGGAGATTATTCAATCAAAATTTTTTCGTGGTCAAACTCGGGTGACACCTTGCCACCGACTTGTCCCGGATGGTTCCCCCGGGAAATCTTCTTCTGAATTTCCATCAGTGCTTTCAACACGGAGTCCGGCCTTGGCGGACAACCGGCGACATAAACATCGACAGGTACGAACTGGTCGATCCCCTGCACCACGGAATACGATCTGTACATTCCACCGCTCGATGCGCACACACCCATTGAGATCACCCATTTCGGATCCGGCATCTGATCGTAGATTTTCCGAACCACTTTGGCCATCTTATAAGTCACGGTCCCGGCAACGATCAGTAAATCGCTCTGCCGTGGAGAAAACCTAAAGACTTCAGCGCCGAATCGACTGACATCGAAGCGCGGCCCTGCGAACGCCATCATCTCTATCGCGCAGCAGGAAATGCCGAGCGGCATCGGCCATAACGAATTTTTTAGAGACCAGCTGAACAAGGCATCTACCGTAGTTGTTATGAACCCTTCATTCCCATTTGATCTATTTATTGCCATTGTAATGCGCCTTTCTTAACCACATAATAGTAACCGATCAGAAGTATGACGACAAAAATCAACATCTCTATAAATCCAAACCATCCCAGCGATAAAAAGTTCACTGCCCAAGGGTACATAAAAACAATTTCAACGTCAAACAGGATGAAGAGTATTGCGACAAGGTAGAACCTGACTGTGAAGCGTTCGCGCGCCGTGCGAATCGGCTCCATTCCGCTTTCATATGTCGACAATTTCTCTTCACTCGGAAGATGCGGGCCGAAAAACCGGTTTATGTTTGCCATTACCACCCCGAGTGTCGCCGCAACAGCCAGCAGTAGAAAAATTGGGATATAACTTGTCAACATTTCGTCCTCGTTTAAAAAATCTAAATAATGATAGCCAAAAATCAAAGGTCAAATTTTGAAACCCTGGCGGGTTGTTCTGAACTTATTTGCCTCACATTTCTCCTTTTTAGTTTTGACATTGAAAATCTATATTTTCAAATAATAGAATGAGGAGGAGACCATGGTCAAATTAGTTGCACTTTTCAAAAAGCCACCTAATGCAAATTCTTTCGAGGAACACTACCAAAACGTACACATTCCGCTCATCAAGGTAATGCCGGGCATTAAGAAAATAGAACTGTCGAAGATTACAGGTGCACCGATGAGTCAATCTCAATTTTATCGGATGGCGGAAATGTATTTTGAAAACCAACAGGCTTTGAATGCATCCATGATGTCGTCGGAAGGAATCACCGCTGCGAAGGATTTGATGAGCTTCGCAAAGGATGTGGTACAAATGTTTTTTGCGGAGGTGGAAGATTAATGATCCATCTTCAGCCTGCGGCTGACGTGCACCAGGTGGAACAACCCAGACTTGCGGAGCGATTAAATCTTTCAACCGCGATCGCGGTCGTTATCGGCTCAATAATCGGCTCGGGCATTTTTCTTGTCCCGCAGAAGATAGCCGCGACGCTCGGCGATGCCGGCTGGATCATAGCGGTCTGGGTCTTTGGCGGTCTGCTCTCGCTGGCGGGTGCGCTGACGTCCGCGGAAATAGCGGGGATGATCCCTGCTGCCGGCGGACAATACGTTTACTTCCGGGAAATCTATAACGGCTTCACCGCGTTTCTATACGGCTGGACAACGTTCATAGTCTATCAAACAGGCTCAATAGCTGCGATCGCCGTGGCTTTTGCAAAATACCTTGGCTTCTTCTTCCCGCAGCTCGGGAATTGGAATCTGAATCTAGGAATGTTCGTCATGCCGGAAGTCGGAATAAAGCTGGCCGCAATTTGTGCAATTTTGTTTGTCACTATCGTAAATTATTTCGGCGTGCAGTTTGGCGGGTTCGTGCAGCAGCTGTTCACTTACTTAAAAGTCCTCGCAATAACTGGAATCGTGATCTCGTGTTTTATTTTTGGTACGCCGGCAGTTCATCTGTACGCTCCTTTCTTCGGCAGGTTCCATGGAACATCTCTCATAGGTGCGTTCGGCATCGCGCTTGTCTCGGTTCTCTGGGCCTATGATGGGTGGAACAGTGTCACCTACCTCGCGGGCGAAGTAAAAAACGCGCAAAGAAACATTCCAGTAGCTCTCGTCAGCGGCACGATCACTGTCATCGTGATCTACGTGCTCGCAAACCTGGCTTACATGTACGTCCTTTCCATATCGCAAATTGCCGGTTCGAAACTTGTAGCCTCCGATGCAATCTCCATATTCTTTGGAAAAAACGGTGCAGCCATGATAGCCGTTGCAGTAATGATCTCCGCATTTGGAACGGTGAACGCCACGACGATGACGACAGCTCGAGTTTACTTTGCAATGGCAAGGGATAAATTATTTTTCTCGCGAATCTCCGACGTGCATCCGAAATATAAGACTCCTCATGTGTCTCTCGTCGTCCAGGGAATATGGGCTTCGCTTCTTACTCTCACCGGCACGTACGACCAGCTTCTCACGTATGTCATATTTGCATCATGGCTTTTCTATGCGCTGGGGACTTTCGGAATTTTCATCCTGAGGAAAAAACGGCCGGATGCAGAACGGCCTTACAGGACAATCGGTTACCCTTTTGTGCCGTTGATATTCGTGATCGTTTCAGTTTGGTTTGTTTACAACACGATCGTCACCGATCCGCGGGATTCGCTCGTCGGATTGGGGTTAGTCCTGCTTGGACTCCCGGCATACTGGTACTGGCATACCAGAAATGCGAAAAGATAACGTCATGATCATTTTCGTAGTTCAAATGATAGACAATATTTCATAATCAAAAACGTCTTAAAAGTAAAAAGGGAATTAAATGAGTCAGGATACTAAACAGCGGGTCTGCCCGGTTGAGAATGCCGGCACATTGGACAATAAGATCAGGAAATTTCTACAGAACCCGCGGAAAATTTTGAAGCCTTATGTCAGGAGTGGCATGACAGTTCTCGATGTCGGCTGCGGACCGGGAGTATTCTCCATCGAGATGGCTGAGATGGTCGGCCCGTCAGGCAACGTTGTCGCAGCCGATTTACAGGAAGGAATGCTGCAATTATTGAAAGAAAAAATTAAGGGAACTCCACTAGAAAAAATTGTCGAGCCTTATAAATGTGAAGCGAGCAGAATCGGTTTAACCCGCAAAGTGGATTTCGTTCTGGCTTTCTACATGGTCCACGAAGTTCCGGACAAGAGGAGTTTCTTCAAAGAAATAAGGACAATATTGAGAGATAACGAGGCGATGCTGATTGTGGAACCCAACTTCCACGTTTCAAAGAAGGCCTTTGGCGAAATGCTGGACTCCCTGGTCGATCTCAGATTCGAGGTCATTGAAAGACCAAGATTTTTCTTTAGCCGGTCTGTCCTTGTCAAAAACGTGAATTGAAGAAAAGACAGCGGTTAGCTATTTATCATGGTACGGGAATGTTATCATGACGGCAAGACTGATCGCCTTCGTTTTTCTCACCGTTCCAACCGTTTGGCTTTCCTGGAGAACACTGTTCAGCTTCAATCACCACGGTTTGTATCGGTTCATAAGCTGGGAATGTATTTTATGGCTGCTTTTGAACAACTATTCATTCTGGTTTGCCGATCCATTAAGTATCACTCAGATCGTATCATGGATGCTTCTCATAGTTTCACTAGGCTTACTAATATCCGGCTCGTTCCTGATGATAAAGATCGGCGAAGCAGACTCAGGTCGGAAAGACAGTTCCCTGTACAATTTTGAAAGAACAACCAAGTTGATTCGCAAAGGGATATTCAAGTACGTCCGCCATCCTTTGTACGGATCGTTGATACTTCTGACATGGGGAATTTATTTCAAGAACATGAATCTCCAGCTGACGATCATGTCGATTGCGTCAACCCTCTTTCTGATCTTGACATCCCTGGTGGAAGAGAAGGAAAATACCAAATATTTCGGGCAGGCGTACTCCGATTACATGCAGAGGACGAAGATGTTCGTCCCCTTTATATTCTGACCATCCGCGATTCCTAGAAATCGTATCCCAGCGAGAAGTAATAATGCGGGGGCGAAAAGTCCGTTATAGTGTATGCCCATGCCACGTCGAACCGGAGAAGAAAATAAAGAACCACCATCCTCGCCCCGAAGCCCGTGCCGACAAGCAGGTCTCTCGTCTCTAAGTTTCCATTGACATCGTGGTCGAACGGTTGAAACTTCTGATAAACCGGCGTCGGGACAGCGACATCCGGATATCCCACATAATTGTTCCACCCCCATGCTGAGCCTACATCGACGAAGGCAGTGCCAAATAGAGTTTCGAAGAGGGGCAAGGGACCAGCTGAAAGAAAACCAAACATGGGAAATCTCAATTCCATGTTCAGCAGCGCAAAGTTGTTCCCAAATCTTGCATTGTAATCGAAACCACGCATCGGGACGACCGGAGTCAGGAATTCCAGATCTTCTGCGTTGCGAACCGGAATAAAATCGCCGTCAAACTTTGCATTGATCCAGTTCTCCGTTCCACCGATGAAAAATTCCTGCGGGTTCGGTCCGATCGATGTGCCCGCAAAGACTCGCCAGGCAAAAGTGTAGAACGTGCTGAATAGTTTAATGTAATCGCGATAATCGACAATGCCAGTCGCGAAGCTGATTCCATCGCCGGTTACTTTCGGCGTGCCATAAAGAGATATATAATACCGCGATCCGTTGATAGGTGAGATATAACCGAAGAATGAATTGTCGTGGACGTAACGCAGCGACGGAACAATCAGGTTCCTGTTTTGCGTCGGCTCGATGGGTTCGTCGAGATTCTCCCGCGTCAGGTTCATTAAGCTTACCCCGCTTTCCAGCCTATTAAACCTGTCGAAAGGATAACTCGTGCTGAATGACAGCCCGTAACTTTGGAAACGATAAAGATCGTCATAGCCGGTACCGAACGGGGACTCCAAGTAAAGAAATCTGGCAAAATGTTCACCGAGTATGGAAAAATTCATTCTCGAGGGAAGGTAATCGTACTCTAACGCGTAATCACTGTTCTTAAGGTCGACGAGCAGATCCGCAAGGAGATAAATCTGGTGATTTCCAAGCATGTCGCTGAATGCCATGATGGTACTTCCCTGGACGCCGAAAAAAGTATTATATCCAGCATTGCCGTAAACTATATCCGGGGTGAAATTCAATTTATACCTTTGAGCGATGTAATCTCCCGCGCTGTCGACGTTTCCTTTCACGTTGAAATTATCATTGAAGTTCGGCGGGTTGAACAGGCTGTCGCTCTTCGTATTGTTTCCGAATACATAATTGCTCAGGTCAACCTGTATATCTTTACCGTAAAGATCTTTCACCTGAGATGAATCCGATTTAGTCGAGTCGATCGGAGTTTTTTCAGCGGCAGTTTCCGGCTTCTTCGAAGCAGCCAGCTCGACCTGTTGCTGCTTCATGAAACCGGTTAATGGAACCTGCTCTGCGCTCAACAAATGGTCGCTCGGATTTTTAAACAAGTAAATATCGAATCCTCCATTTTGAAGAGTCGAAAACGCTAATTTCGCTCCGTCCTTTGAAATCGAGCACTGGTAGATTCCGCTGATCGCATTCGTGACCGGCTGACTCCTGTCACTGTCCAGGTTCATATAGTAGATATTTGCGATACCGGTCTTGTCGGAAACATAGTAGATGTGCTTTCCATCCGGATCAGCGACAGGATAGGAATCCTCTCCAAGTTCATGGTGGGTGAGCCTTTCAACTATTCCCGTTGCAAGATCTATTGAATAGATATGGGATTGGTTGAAATCGTAACTCCACATCTTAAAATCTTTCGGGACATCGGATTTCTGCAAATAGTCGCCGCGGTCGCTGACAAAATAGATTTTCTTTCCATCCGGCGACCATGATGGATCCGCATCGCTAAAAATATCGTTCGTGAGGTTGGACAACACTTTGTTTTTTAAGTCGTAGACATAAATATCAGACTGCTGATTATTGTCCCCAATAAATGCCAGCCTGTCCCCGTCGGGCGACCATGACACCGAAAAAACACCTTCTAAATTATCGAACGGGATTTCCGTTACATCTCCCGATGACACGTCGATTATGTTTATCGCGTCATGCGAGCCGCTCTTCACGGCGATCGCTATTTTCTTCCCATCGGGCGACCAGGAGAGGCCAGGCGTCAACAAATGAAGTTCTTCAAAATTCTTCTGCGAGTAACCATCCACTAACTTTTTTATTATTTTCCCATCACTCGCGTTCATGAGAAAAATACTGAAATAATCATCACGGTCTGAAATGAAAGCGATCTTGTCACCTTGGGGAGAAATTGCAGGGCTCGTGTTGTAGAAATCGCCGAGGTCTTTGTGATCGGTCAGCTGTTTGGCGAAATCTTCCGGTCTTTTTCTTACCGCCACATCCGGCCAATACATTACTTTTTGCTCATATTGCCAGCGCTTTGACAATTCCTTAATACTTATTCCGAGCGCACTCCTGAAACCGGATTCAACGCTTCTGGTGGTACGAATTCGGCTCAGTATTTCCGCTATTTTTTCCTCTCCATATTTATCCGCGATGTACCGCCACACTGATTGCCCGCCGCGATACGCAAAATAACCGTTCAACTCGTCGATAGGAACGATATATTCATTCACCGTTGCGTCGAGCATGAACATATCGGAATTCGTTTCCCAGCCTAACGATGCATATTCAGCCATTCCCTCATTGAACCACATCGGAAGCTGCAGCGTGATATTATTTGCGATCATCGACTGGACTGAGCCGCCGTAAAACATGTCGTTAAAAATTGCGTGAACAAGCTCGTGAGCGATCACGTGCCGGAACAACTGGTATGAACCCTCGAAAGGAACGACAATTCTGTTTTTGAATTCTTCTGTTACCCCGCCGACTCCTTCTTCAAGATATTCTGAGACAACGTTTGTTTCCTGCCAGTCATTGTGAGAGTCGTAGACGACGATCGGAATGCGATTGGTTATGTCGTAATGAAATAGGGCACTGTGGTGGGTATATGCGGTTTCAGCCGCATGCGCGGCAAACTCCGCTATATGGTATTCAGAAGGATAAAAATAAATGTCGAAATGCTTCGACTGGATGAAGTACCAGTCGAAATTCCTATACTGCACTTTGTTTTTGCCGAACTCATCCACCTGAGCAAAGGAAACTGCAGAAGTGAGAAGGATCCCAAACACCAACAATCTTTGAATCATCTTCAATGATCTTTTCTCCACAAAAACTTACTATTGTTCCCAACTAATTTCAAGATTTCAAAGTTCCTTTTGAGAGACATCAACAAATCCGCTTGTTACCCGGCAAAATCCAATAAGAAAATAGACTGGACATAACTCTATCTTGTGCTTTCTTTTCACCTTGGAATTAGACGATTGAGAATAGATTCGGGTTTAGTGCTAAAATTTAAATTCCAGACCCTCTTTTGCAGCGCAGAGCTTGAACGAATAATTCAGTTTCTTCATCTCCCTGTTGCTCCGTGCCACCATGTCGTCCACATCCTTGTCGGTCAATGAAGGATCATAGTGGAACAGAAATAATGTTTTGACCCCTGCTTCAAAGGCCAACCGAAGCGTATGCAAATAATGCGAATGTCCCCAGCCGATGTGATCGCCATATTGTTCGGGCGTATAAGTTGTATCGTGGATCAAAACATCGACCCCTTTTATGAAATCCCGCACACGATCATTCGGATCTCCATGGTATTCGCGGAAAAGTTTCAACACTTCAGCTTCCCCGTTTGTAAAAAGGTGCGCCGTCTCTTCACTGAACGGTTCGTTATCGCTGACATAAGCGAGGGATTTGTTGTTATAACTTATCCTGTATCCGATGGTAAAGCCAGGATGATTTACGAAGAAAGACTGGACTTTTGCTCCTTGAACGTTTATCGTGTCCTCTTTCATCGGTATGAAGTCTATTTCCGCCTCAAGCTCGGAGAGATTAACCGGAAAATAAATTTTGTTCATCTGCTCGGCTATCAGCTCGGCGAGCTTAACACCTTTCGCCTCAGGTCCGACAATAGTCAACTTATTCCCCGGGACAAACGCGGGTCTGAAAAACGGGAAACCCTGAATATGGTCCCAATGAGGATGAGTAATCAGAATATGTGCGTTGATGTTTTTGCCGTCTTTCATCAGCTGGTTGCCGAGGTTTCTAATGCCCGTGCCCGCGTCTAAGATAATCAGATTCCCATTCCTATGAGCGGAATCTTCTGCGTCCAAATGCAATTCGGTGCACGCAGTATTCCCGCCATATCTCACCGTTGATTCGCCTGGCGTCGGGATTGATCCTCGAACTCCCCAGAATTTTATCCTCATTTAAGCTCCGTGGTCAAGTATGCGTTCTGTAGTTTGCGACATAATCAACGTAATTTTGTGCCGACTCCTCGATTTTTTCTATCTCATCGATTTTCAGGTCCCTCACCACTCTTGCCGGCACGCCGGCAACCAAGCTTTTCGGAGGGACGACAAATCCTTCACGAACCAGCGCTCCGGCCGCAACGAGACTGCGCTCTCCTATTCTGCAACCATCGAGTAGTATAGCTCCCATGCCTATCAAGCTGTAATCTTCTATATGACATCCATGAATTATCGCGCTATGTCCGATAGTAACATTGGAAGCTACGAAAGTCGGATGTTTTTTGTGCGTAACGTGAATCACACTATTATCCTGGACGTTCGTCCTTTCTCCAATTTCAATGAAGTTGACATCACCGCGAACTACCGCATTAAACCACACGCTTGAGTATCTGCCAATTTTTACGTCCCCGATAATTTGTGCCCCCTCCGCTACGAAAACGCTTTCATGAAGCTTCGGTGTTATTCCCTGATAGCTCAGAATCATTGACTATTACTCTTAGTAGGAATCCAGTTATCCCTTTTGATATCCTTTAATTTAACGACAACACTTCCAAGCACAACTTTTACGTCGCCCTTCAACGGCAATTCGGCCGAGTCCGAACTCATCCATCCTACAAAATCTCCCGTTACACCATAAAAACCGGTGAAGTTTATGTGCCCCGACATTCTGTACGAGTCGACAGGAAAATCAAAAGCGGTGACTTCGCACGGCTCCCGCTCTTCGTTTATCGTCAGATCGACGGACGATCTGGTGGTATCGACTACGATTGGAATTGAAAAGCTCGTCTTGTTATTCCCGGCGTTCTCGCAAGCAGTTCGCAAGTAATAAAAAAAACTCACGCCGTCTGTATAAGGGTGGTCTATAGGAAAGTCAATCGTGCTGACCATCTTACCGTCTTTGAATTGCTCCCAGTTAACATTCTTTCTTTCATAATTGAAATCATAACGCGTATAAACCCAGCCGCCGTGTTCCTTCTGGCTGTTAGAAGTGGACAGGCACATAAGAGTTCGCGCATCAGCATAAGTCTCATAAACTGCATGAAGATCGACGAAGGGTATTCCGCTGTACGAATCTATGTAGGCACGGAGGCGGTATGCCGGAATACTGTCATAGGTTGTTTTGCTCAGGACTTGGAATCTTACTGCACCAATCTTGAAGAGCAGATAACTTGCCTCGTAAGTGAGTTCTTCTTTAATCTGCATCACCGAATCGTGTTCGCTGCCGAGCCAGCTCGACCCCCGCAGTTCGTTGTTCAAACCATTAAAAAAGGAAATTGCATATACCGCTCTAAGCGCCAGCAGAAGAATCACTGCTACTGAAAGCGACATCAAAAAAATCTTTAGTTTCTTTTTGGAACCGCCATCGATGTCCAATTTATTTCTTTATTCCACTCTGATCATTCAGCCCTCGATTTTGTCATACTTCGAGGTTTTGACCGCTTTATGAAAATGGGTAGCCGGTTAATTCAGGCCGGCAATTTGTTTGGCCTCGGGGAAAAGAGTCATCGCCTTCTCGAACTGGTTATCAAACGTCAGTACTACTCTGTACCATCCTTCGTTTCCCCAAACGTTGCGTGCTATTTGAGCTTTTACGAGCATCGCAATATATTTTTCATTCTTTTCATATTCACCACGATCGATCTTTACACCGGCTTTTTTTGCCTGGTCAAAAATCTCCATGAGAATCCAGTCGGAGACTTGAAATTTTGCATCAAAATTTTCCGAGCTGCCGTATTCTTTCTCCAGCTCCTCCTGCTTTTGCGTATAACGGTCGTCAACGTATTCCAGGAATATTCTCTTCACCTGAAATTGATAGACAAACTGTGGCACCTCGGCCATCTTGACTATATAATCCGGAGTTATTCCTCCTCCTCCGTAGACTGTTCTTCCGGAAGCGGTTTTGAATGTCGGACGCGTCGAGTCGCTTTCCATTGTGTGCGTCAGATTTGAACCGGATTTTTCCGACGTATCGGCTACATATGCGCCCATAAAATATTTTCCGCGATCACTGTCGTAAGGCCTCTGGATGAGGCGGCCGCTCGGAGTATAATAACGGGCAATCGTGATTCTCACGGCAGATCCATCATTCAAATCGAATTGCCTCTGGACCAATCCCTTGCCGAAACTGGTTTCACCGACGATCAGTCCGCGATCAAGGTCTTGAACGGCCCCGGACACTATTTCGCTCGCGGACGCCGTTCCACTATTGACAAGGACTATCAAAGGCATCCGGGTATAATTCCCGCCATTGGAGGTAAAATTCTCGTTTGCCTCGGGGATACGGCCTTTGGTATAAACGATAGTATCGCCGCGCGGGAGGAAATTACTCGCGACATCCACTGCCTGGTTCAAAAGACCGCCCGGATTCTCTCTTAAATCAAGTATAAGCTCCCTCATTCCCTGTGACTTCAATTTCCCGAGTGCATCTCCAAGCTCATTGTTTGTAGTTTCGGAAAACCGATTGATGTAAACATACCCTACATCATGGTTCACCATGAACGACGTGGTGACAGAATACAAGGGTATCTTATCGCGGGTAATTTCAAATTGCAGCGTCTTATCTACGCCCTCGCGTGCGACTGTCACATCGACCTTCGTTCCCTTCGGCCCGCGCAGTTTCTTCACTACGTCATCGCGCGAGATCCCAACAGCGGACTTGTTATCGATAGCCACAATCTTATCCCCCGCTTGCAGCCCAACAAGCTCACTAGGTCCTCCCGCTATGGGAGAAACTACAAGCAGCGTGTCGTCCACAACATCGAACTCAATCCCGATTCCTTCAAAAGATCCATGAAAGTCTTCGGATATCTGCTGTGCCTCCTTTGCTGGTATGTAGACCGAATGTGGATCAAGCTGACCAAGCAATCCACTTATTGCCGCGCTGACAAGCTTTTGGGTATCAATATTGTCGACATAATACTTGTCCGCGAGGCTGAGAACATCCTTAAACTTCTCAAGCTGCTGGTAAATGTTATCGCCGCTGAATACACTTTGTATTTGCATCCCGATAATTATGCCGACGATTACCAACACTATTCCGCCTGCAGCACGGAGCCCGCGGCTGACTCGTCCGCCGGCAGCCGACAATTTATCTTTAAACAGTTTCATTTATAATTCCTCTTCCAGGGCTTCAAACATATATGAATAACAGATTACCTTCTACCGCCTTGTTTAAACTAAAAGAGATGCTTCGTCCTCTATGATCCGATTAAATATATGCTACGAACTTATCTGCAACAAGGAACCTAAAGCTGATGGTTCACGGCCGATCGGTGAAATCAGCTATGAACGATGAGTCCTCGACTTTTTATCTTAATCTCCCTATTGAAAGTCTAAATTCGAGCGAGTATTCCTTTTCAATTTTCACTTTGGAATGCAGGAAGACGACCGAACTTTGGTACACTCTCTCGAAGCCCGACTCGGAGAGGGAAACGGTCTCAATGGGGAATCGCCACAATGTGAGCGGTTTGTCGACTTCAACCGTCACTCTCAACCCTTGCCATTCATCCGATA
>DATJAY010000009.1 GCA_035515795.1 Candidatus Acidiferrales bacterium
TGAGAAATTTAGCGACGAGTTTGAAGACGTGTTCAACGAAACTTTCAAGGACAACCCCAAGAAGAATGCTATAGTCATGGCTGAATTTGAGAAAACTCATAAGAAATTTGTTGGACTAGATGCGTATAAAATATTGAGCGAAGATGTAAGTCTGCTGCTGCAACAGCTGCCGGAAAGCCATCAAAAGAATCGTTGAGGGAAAATAGCGGTGTTATGCGAGAAGTCATATAGAGAGTTTCGAAAATGAAGAAGGTTGCTGTTGCATTATTGATATTTGTAGGAATCGCCTCCGCCTAGTCATCGGACAGGCGGATCCCTTCGGGACACGCACTCATCACACTTGCGCATGATTCACTTAGTTTATCCCGCTCTTCGCGGGAGTCGGAATGGAAGACTGTAGGGTATGTGGCATCAGGAAAAAATGGCGATTAGGAAATTCCCTTCTTCGGTTTAAGAAACGAATACTGTCCGACGGCGCCGAAGGCGCCTAGTTTATTCGTTTCTTCCGAGGGGGAATTTCCAGCCATTTTTTCCGTAAGCCTTGACTTTCTCTTTCGTACTTTCTCTTGTGTCAAGACAAGAGAAAGTACTATAAATCCTCACAAGGTTTGTTGATTCTCCATTGTTCATTTTCTTTTGCTCGCCCAAAAGAAAACGAACCAAAAGAAAAGGGCGCCCTTGCGAAAATGGTCCGCCGCAGGCGGATCGTCCCGTGCGAAGAATATGCGATTTTTTGAATAGCTACGACAAACCAACGTTTGACAAAAAATCGCTACGACCGGACTACTAATTCCGTAAAATTCCTCCTCCCAAACGGGACTCCATTTTCGCAAGGGATTATTCAGATCATGCAAACTGAGCCACTCAAGTCTTTACTGAACCAGTACCGAGTCTTGAGGGTGTCCATCATACCGCCTCATTAGTACTCCACCGTCACGCCTTGTTCTCTTGTACTTCACTTCAATCCATGATAGCTTGCAAAATCAAAGGCCGGCAACTGACAGGTGATTACGCAAGTTTTTCAAGGAGGCTGTATATGAAGAAATATACCGTGCTATTTTTCGCCGCTATGATCGCCGCGGCTGCGCTGGCGGGCTGCGCAAGACATGAATCCCTTTCCAACGGACCTGAATTCTATTTCAAAAAGATTGTATTACTCACGGGCGACCGGCGGATAGAAGGCCGCTATCCGGTCTCTGACAGCGTGGCAAAGACCGCGAATGTTTACTCTCTATCGTACGGCGACAGCGGAAGGATCAGAGAGATACGGTACACGAAAAAAGGAAATCCCGCAAACGACCCGTCGTTCGGATCCGATACAATTGTCATCGACTATTCAAACGGAAAAGAGGAAATGACATTCAAAGGTCTTTCCTACCCGGGACGCATTCACTCGCAGGTGTTCACGCTGGATACGGCAGGCCACGTTACCGGCATTCGGAATTACGACAAGACCGGAGCCCCGGTCGAAGACGAGTCCGGCGCAGCGGAGTACAAAGTCACCGGCGGCGAGGGAACCCGCACTGTCTATTCGACGCTGCTTGACAGGAGCGGCGCGAAAGTCAGAGACGAAATTGCCCGCTTCGACAGCTCGGGGAACATGACAGAAGTAACATTTCTAAATGCCGCGTCCGGAGGGAACGACGATGTGCCGGAATCGATCCGATATGGATATGACGGATCGGGCGACCTCACGCACCGCGAGCTCTTTGGAAGGGAGGGCATGCCGGTAAAGATAGGAACTAACACGTGGAAATACGATCAGGGCGGAGAGATGTGTTTACCATATCCATCTTATGAAATACGGGACGCCAGATCGGGTTGGAAGTACGACGACCATGGCAACCTGATTGAGGAAGACGATTCCACGGGCAATGGGCAGCCGTCGGCAAAAGCGCTCTATGTCTTTGACAGGAACGATAACCTTTCGAAGCTTGCTTACTTCGACGGGAATGGAAAGATGACAAAAGCGCTCGGCAGCTGGGGACAGGGTGACGACGTTCCGCCGCCCGATTTCGCGCCCGTGGATCAAGAGCCGCAGATTCTCAGTCAGCATATTCCGGCTTATCCTGATTCCGCCCGGCATGCGGGAATCGAAGGGAGAGTAATTGTAAAGATATGGGTGGACAAAGATGGAAAGGCGCACAAGGCTGTTGTGCTAAGGAGCGACAATCCGGTTTTCAATCAGGCTTCTATCAATGCAGCCATGACTGCCAGGTTCACCCCGGCGATCCTGGACGGCGAGCCGGTAAGCGTGTGGGTCGCGATGCCGTTCATGTTCAAGTTGAGGCCGAGATAGAAGTAAGGAAGGCTTCGGCAAAAGAATACGTTGGGGGATTTGTTAAACTGAAATACCGACTCCCGACAACTAATCGCTATTCACTGTCTCCTTCCCCCGTTGATTCTTCAGATCATGTCGCTTACTTTTATTCAACTTGGATAAAGAAGTGTGATCGGAAGAATTTCATGTTTCCGATGGCATTTTAAAGTATTTCTCGGAGATCAGGGAGTTCGCTAAAAAAGTAAATGTCAGTCAGTCGGGGGAAATTGTTTCGTAGAATGACAGTCTCTCTCATGTCCTTGAAGGAAACTTGAGGTTTGCACTTGATGGCTGCAAGAAATAACTTTGATAGTTCAAACTAACGGGGGCGTTTGAGATCGGTAAAAATCAGGAGAAGACCAAGTGAATCCAAGAATATCTGTCCGTGCGTTTGCTGAAATGATTAGCTTGCCTGCTTATGAGCAAGTAAGAATCTTGACTGAACAAAAATACCCCAGGCAAGGACCACAAGCGTTCAAAGTGCCTTATTACCAAATCGCTCTTCAAGGCATCAGGAATTTTTATACATCTGGGAACAATAGTAAGGAGCTCGCTGCTGCCCGTATCCGGGCGAAATCACTTAACCCTGAATCGAAACGGGATAACAATTTGAGAGTCCTTACCAACTTCGGAAAGAGCCGTCAAGCGATTCGTAAACTCTCAATCCTCCCACAGCCGTACCTGATAGCACAACCAGCGGTGGGAGTTGATTTGAAGTTGAAGTTTGATATCTCGGCAAAAGATGGGGGAAAAGACGTCCGGATTTTCTATAATCCACGAACCCTCCCGATCGAACCTATAACCGCAAAGTTGACATTAGAAATCGCTCATTGGATATTAATTCAAAATTCTGGAATCCTTCAGTGCAATGCATTGGAATACATAGATCTTGTTAACGGAAAGGTCTACAAAATCAGCCATGTTTCTAGTAGAACATCAAAACTGATAACAGCTAATGCGAAAATAATAGCTTCTTTGTGGCCGAATATCTAGATGGTCGTGAAAAGAGTGAGTTACTTGGGCCACGATGATTAATTCCCGATAATTTTTCCCTTTGTCTTGAAATCCGTGTAATATTCGAATGCCTTAACAAGGAAGTTGTGTCTCCTTGCTATCGAGTAGGCTTCCACTGAGGCCTGAAGAACATACCTCTGGAATTCTTCAATTAGAATTGTGTTTTTGGGCTTTTCATACTTACTCAAGAGATCCATGTTGTGTTTCACCTCGTTGAGTAGTTTTATGTAAAACTTCGCAAATGAGCGAATCTGATCGATCTTGCCATTTACGAATTGATCTTCCACGAACAAATAGGCAGACACAGCAACAGCCCTGCTTGAAATGGTTGCCGCCTCTTTTCCAAAGGCGGCATCCATAAGTTTAAGGACTTTCTTAATGCGAGCAAGATTCTCGTCGTTCTCATCAAGGTCATGGTTCTCTTCAAAGAAAGATTCAATATCCCCTAATCTAGCTCTTACAAATTCTCCTTCAGGTTTTGTCTTGGCAAAAGAATTAATGCAAATTTGAGCAAGTGTGAAAGGCCTAGAAAACCTTTTTTCGGATAGTCCAGTGTGTCTGAAAAACAGGCCGTCGTTTCCGATTTTCTTATAAATAAAGTCACGGATTGTGCCAGTCTTCGTTTTCAGAAGTTCGCCAGAGTTCAGTCTAATACCAAGCTGCAAACGCCTAAATATTTCTCTAACATACTCGTCATCAATAGATTCATAGATGCAAAAACTGAGTTTATAGTTTTCTATTTTCTCTGCTACGCTAGGATGTACCTTTTTAAGTCCCTTGTAGGTATACAATTCCTCCAGAAAACGAATTGTTAAAGGTGAATCTTCACCTTTCGTCGGCGTGAAAAACCTTGACAATGTGACCATTCGTTGTTTACCATCAATGCATTCGTAATCAAACTGTTTGTTATCTTTGACTTCGACAAGATAGATCTTGGGAATGTCAATATCCTTTATGATCGAATCCAGTAAATCCTGCTGTTGCTTCGTCGACCAAATTTTTTCCCTTTGATAATCCGCATCCAGATCGATCCTGTACAAATAATCATCCACGAATTCTCTCACTGGAATATCCTTCAGAGAACGTGGTTTACCCACTTTGTTTGCCATCTTCTTCTCCTTCACCCAGATTCACAACACCTCCTGAGAAACTTTGTTCGGTCAATATCATCCCCCAGCATCTTCTTTCCCTTTGCTGCAAGCCATTCTTTGAACGGATTTCCAACATCAGTCGGTATTCCTGCAACAAGGGGAGGCTCAATCTCTTCAAGACTGAGTATTTTCCTGAAGAAACCGTACCTTCTCTTTATTTCGTCGCCGGTTTGTTGAAAATCTATTATTTCTATCTCAAAAGCCTCGCGTCTAGCCAAATGAGCTTTAAACAGAAGATCCACTAAACCAATATCATTTTGATTCAGTGAACAACCAATAACTCGTAGTATATCACACTGCGCCAATATTTCGAAAGCCCGACTCCAAATAAAATTATAAGGTGGCACCAGGTAGTTTTTGTTTATCCCAAGTGGAATGATTGAGATATTCTTTGGTTTGCCATAGGTTGAGACGTTTGTCCAGCTGAATGATCCGTGTAATTTCAGCAAGGGAATGCCATCTCCTTTTTCGTATGTCAAACAATAATTGTGTCTCTTATCATGGATTTTTTCGTAAGCATCATCTAAAAGGTTGTCGTAGTTCAGCGATATTATCCCCAAAAGGCTTTCTCTTTCACTGGTCAGGGAATGCAGTTCAAGAAGAGCCTTATGTAGATAGAACTTTTTCCTCCTACTTTTGGACAATTTACCTCTTATATCTTTTTGGATCAGTCTCTTGAGGTGAGTTACTTTGAAATCAGAATCTGGTATCTGATTGGATTCCAAAAGTGAGATTAGTAACTCAATATTTATAGGCCCTTCACGAAAAGTGACTTCCTCTACATTTTTCTTAAACCTCGAGTTTTTCTGAGCTATCTTCATTACTCGCTTTGATACATCCGAGATAAGTAACCCGTTGTTGCTTATGAAAAGGGCTGATGGAGCTTCCTCAAGATTCAATACTTCTGCGTGAGTTGCACCAGCGCCGAGCAAGTAGGCGACTTTTGTTAATGCCATGATGACCTTTTAAGGCATAGTGAAATCTTGATGTAATTAGTCGGCATCATCATTGGGATTTTCGGTCCAAGGCGTTTGCGAGAAATGCCATGCTATTGATTCTACTAAAATAGATCTTCCCTATAGGATTCGTCTTGTTCTCGTACCATCCCGCTGGCGGCTTTCAAACGCACAATCCAACTGCATATCGCCGTAAGTTGTTCATCCTTTGTAAGATTTGCGGCACCGCCAAGGATTCCATTTTGTAACTGGTTGAAGATTTCTTTTGCCATGCTGTTTTCAATAGCTGCGCCTACGAAAAAAGTGTGAGGGCTTAATTTCTTTTTTCTAAAACTACTTCTTATTCGGCTCAACGCTGAGTTCGCTGTTTTCCAGTGCTCGTCGGCTCCCGCCGGGTCCAACCCACCCTTCAATTCCCCTAAAGCAATGTAACTTTCATTCGAGTAGATAATTGATTCCCTGTGCTTATCAGATCTCAGATCATCCATCCTACCATCAAGAACACAGACATCGACATTCTTTTTCACTGCCGGGACAGTCGTATTTATGATAAGCAGCCTATTTGCCCTGCCGATCTTCCAGTAAAAACCGTTCGCCCTCTTTTCCAGATCAGTATCCTCGTTTGGTTTTGCGATCCAGCTGTCTGAATCAGAATCCTTCCAATAATAGGTGATACCTGCAAGGTTGAACACTGAAATTAAGGTTCGAATAAATTTTCTTTGGCCTAATTGGCCTGCTAGATTATTTGCCTCGCCGCCAAGCTTGCCTCCCCGCGTTAACAAATACCTGTAGGTAAGTTCATCGACAAATTTGTCACCCGCTGGTTCCAAAAACTTTTCGATAAGTTGCTTTATCGCAGAGGTTTTGTCTTCATCGGTCAAGTGCTTCAGTGACTTCTCTGAAAGGCCCGATGCTGTGAGCAAGCCCGCTTTCAACTCTTCGATTTTGAGAAGTTCTTTTGGGCTTTGCACTTTGCCAGCCATTGCTCTCAGAGCGCGCGCCTCTTCAATGTAAGGCATAGCGAGGTAGTTCTTCTCTAATGCAAGCTTAATGAAACCTGCTCTGGTTTCTTCCTTGGAGGTTACTAAGTCTTCGGGTTTTTCTATGATCGTCTGTGGATTTATTCCTTTTGCCATAGATACACGCATTTCCGGACTTCTGTTCGTCCGTAGCTCCCCATCTGTTGACTGCTATTCCCCTTGCCCTTAGGCAGAACAAATATCTTCCTGATCTTGAAGCCGAGGTTCTCCGCGAATTCCGACAACATCAGATCGACCGGTATCTCTTCGCCGCCATACCGCACATTGTCGTTCACCATGACACAATAACCGCCGCTTCTCGTGACCCTTGCCATTTCATTTATCGCGAAGCACATCTCCAGAAAATAGTTCTTCACCATCCGTGGGACATTGCTGTTGTTCAGCTTTTCTAATTTGTTCAACTCATCAAGAACTGAATTCACTTCCATCATTGCTGCCGAGTTACCATAAACTTCCATAACTCTTTCAAATGCCTTTGACTTCCCGATTGATGAATAGAACTGATTTAGCTGATCCACTTTCTCCTTGTTCTCCACAGTGCACGAGAGCATCGATTGTCTCAAGTTCCTCACATCGTCATTGTCATTCCCGAGAAAAACCAACTCCAGCGCATAGGTTCTCGTGTAATCGTAGCGGTTGCAATAGGGAGGGGAAGTCATTATGAAGTCGAAGAAACCATCGCCTAACTTCGGCAGTTCCTCAAGGCATGAACCTTCGATGATATTTATCGGGTGTTTGATACAATTGTTGGTCTTGTGAATAATGAACAAAGTATCCGATCCATCATTCGATAGGTCATTTACAATCTCGCTAAGCTTATTGTTGATCGCCTTTTCAAAAGAGAGAATCTTTCCAATGTTATACGGCTTTCCCAAAAGCTCTCTCTTGGAACGATAATCCCAACGCAGGTACTGTCCATCTTTTCTTGTGTAGCTTATTTCTTCGAGGACGCTGAATGCCGCGAACTGCAGAACCGCCCGGACTCTTTCGTCTTTTATTGTCGTGCAGTACGTTAGGTATTTGTTTAACAAAGTTTCTGTTTCATCGGGGAACGCATCTTTAGTTATCGTGATATGATTGATATGGGTGTCATATTTCTTAATTTTGGGAAATTCGCTCCAAAAATTCTTGACGACCGAAGAGAGCTTCTTCGCGTCGACATCGCCAATGGCTTGTCGGGTCTTCATTACAAAGGTGCCGACAGGCAAAAGCTCTACGCCGTAAGACTGCCAGCCAAGTTCCTGCGCTGCAAATAAAGTCGTTCCCACACCTGCAAACGGATCGAGAATTCTTCCCGGTGTCGTTGTATAGTTTTCCAAGAAATATTTTACAAGCCCAGATGAAAATCCTTCTCTATATTTAAACCAACGATAGATCGGTTCATTTCTATTGGCCTGGAAGCTTACAACTTTTCTGCTCAATTGGTATGCAGTTTCCATTAGGGGAGTAAACTTTTTATATAGCTTTTGTCTCTCGGTTGGAAATAGTGCTTCAGCTCTTGGTAATCCGGCTTCGACCGTGTGCATGAATGTAATATAACGAATTTAATTCGAATTAGGCTATAGCTTCTCGTTTGGTTTCATGAGTCTGTAGATCACCTCCCCCTCGTGGTATCTCCGATTTCTAGCCAAGTAAACAAGGTCACGTTCACACGTGCCCCTGCGGACACTCCAAATGGCTTCGCGAAACAGAAGCTACTTTTGTTTCTTTGCATGCTCTTTTTCCCCCGCCGCCCCCTCTCGGGAACCGACAAACGAAATGGGCAGAGCCCGAGAGTGCCTATACGCCATGGCTGCAGTTTTTTTGTTTTTCCACTTGACTTCACCATCTCCATGATATAGATTAAAACCGAGAGGCGAGTGGTCGTGCCACCCCTCAAACTTAAGACTGAACCAATTGTAATCCCGCCAGGGGCGGGATCCTCTTTCGCGAAATACCATCATTGAGCCTGAGCAGTTTGCTGTTTGGGCAAACCGTCTCGG
>DATJAY010000010.1 GCA_035515795.1 Candidatus Acidiferrales bacterium
TCCACAATTTTTTGGATCACAGGATCGGCAGGCCCGACCACGCTCAGGCTAGTGCGCAGAAACAATCCTTCTTTTAATGTATCGGGCTGATTATTCTGAGCGTACACATTTGCCGCTATGGTAGAAATGGCAAGAATGACAACATCAATCATCCTTTTCAAATTATTTTTCATCTTTACTATTCTCCTTAATATCAGAACGCACCTTTCTATTGAATTTTGACCTCATCGACAAAGAGCCACGCCTTTCCGCCGGCACCGACGTGCCATGGTGGACATACACCGATGTTCTTGGCAACGACCCTCAAGTACCGCGCTTTGATTCCGTCCAGCACTACAGTGAAATGTTTCACAAGGAGGCTCTGTTTCTGCGGATCCACATCGTTTTTAATCTCAGAAATCTTCTTGAAATCTTTTCCATCCTGAGACACATAGTACTCCACATACTCAGGAAGAAATATCCACACGCCCGTATCTTGGAGGAATCCGGTTGATACCTCGTCGATCTTCTTTTCTTGTTCCAAATCAATTACTACATCCAAATCTGTCCCTTCAAATCCCTGCCATTCGCCGGTCTGGTAATTTGTCGTGCCTTCCCTGCCATCGGTCAGAGCCATCGGCCCGCCGCCAGTGTATTTTGCGGCGAACGGATATCGGTAAGTCGCGGGCGGGTAGAATGATTTAACAAATTTAGCTTCGCTTGTCATGCTTTGGTCTGAGTTCTCACTGAATGCCGCAGCTTTGAGAGTGCACGGTTTGTGAATCGTAACCGGTGCAACATAGATAGGCGATTGTGAATCGGGCTCGTCCCCGTCTAGTGTGTAGCGAATCCGCGAACCCGCTTCGCTGGAATTCAATGAGACCACAGTGGAATCATAGAAAACGCCGCCGGTTGATTCTATCTCCGGCATGGGAATGATGTTGTGGTTTGGTGCCATAATAAAAAGGCCCGAGTCACTCAGCCCCCATTGCTCGTCCGGCACATTTGACATCACCAGAGCCAGAGTTCCTCCCTTCATTATGTCTGAGTGCGTGAGATAAGGCATATCGTAAGGTTTGCCGTCCAGAGTTGATGATTGGATATACATGTTTTCATCAGAAGCGTTCTCCGCACTGATCATGAATGTTTTCCCCTTACCGAGTTCGATGGTTATCTTTCTAAAAAGCGGGGATCCAATCACGTAAGTGTTCTGACCCGGTGTGACCGGATAGAAACCCATTGCGCTGAAGACGTACCATGCCGACATCTGACCGCAGTCGTCATTCCCACAAAGGCCGTCGACCTTGTCGGTGTACCACTTTGATATAATCTCCCTGACAACTCGCTGGGTTTTCCACGGCTCACCAGCATAGTCATACAGATACGGGACGTGATGGCTCGGCTCATTTCCCTGAGCGTCCTGGCCAACCATTCCGCTAATGTCCGGCTGATACCTGCCGGTGACCTGGCTCGATTCGCTGAACAACGAATCGAGCTTACTCGCAAATTTTTCTTTTCCTCCATATAAGTTGATCAATCCGCCAATGTCTTGTGGGACAAAAAAACTGTACTGCCATGCATTCGCCTCTGTATAATTTCCAGACACCGAATAAGGGTCGAATGGGGTGTACCATTTGCCGTTGGACAACTTTCCTCGCATGAACCCAGCGGAGCTGTCAAAAACATTTCGATAGAAAAGGGAACGCTGGTTATATTGCCGGTAAACATCCCTTTTACCAAGTCGCTTCGCAAGTTGTGCGATGCACCAATCATCATAGGCATACTCCAGCGTCTTCGACACGGACTCGTTTTCCTTGTCGGCGGGAATGAATCCACGTTCCTTGTAATATTTCAGGCCCTGCCAGTCCATTTCCGCGCTGTGCTCCATCGCGGACAATGCAGTGTCAAGATTGATACCTCTTTGTTGGTTTGAGACAAGTCCTTTCTCGTATGCATCAAAAATTAACGGGACTGATGGGTAGCCGATCATAGTGTAAGTCTCATTGCCTGCAAGTTCCCACACAGGCAAGAGTCGCGCCTCCCTGTATTTTTCAACGAGTGTTTTGACAAAATCAGCGTCGAGATTCGGATCAATTATCGTCATCAGAGGATGAAAGGCGCGAAATGTGTCCCACAATGAAAACACAGTGTAGTTGACGAAATTTTTCGCCGTATGAATCTTCTGATCCATCCCATAATACCTCCCGTCGACGTCCTGAAACACATTGGGATGCATCATGGAATGATAGAGTGCAGTGTAGAATGTTCTTTCCTCTGATTCTGTGCCACCTTCGACGCGTATCTTGCCCAGCGCCTTGTTCCAAATCTCTTGAGCGCTCATCCGGTATTTCGTGAAATCAAAATCCGGCATCTCTGCTGCAAGATTTTTCCTCGCACCGTCGAGGCTCACGGCCGAAATTCCGACTCTCACCAGAACCACCTCATCCTTAGTCGTGGAGAATGTCACAAATGCTTTTACATTGTCGCCATCTTGCTTTCTATTGCCGCTACTTACAGTATCTCCATTTGCTGTTCCAAATCTCCTGAATGGTTTCGAGAATTGAGCAACGAAGTAAATGCACCGATCATTTGCCCAACCGTGAGACCTCCTCATCCCTTCCACCCATTTGTCTCCGACAATCTTTATCCATGACCCCGTGCAAGTGTTCCCGATTCCATGCTGAAGATCAATTACAATATTTGAGCTGTCCGATCTTGGGAAAGAATATTCGTGCAGGCCGCAGCGATAAGTCACCGTAAGCTTGACTCTGACACCATATCTGTCGAGAAAAACGCTGTAGTAGCCGGGGGACGCCTTCTCTGTCGAATGGCTGAATGATGATCGATATCCTGAATCCGGATTTTCGTCGGTCCCCGGGACAACCCTTACCTTTCCAACCGTCGGCATGAAAAGAATGTCCCCGTAATCCATTGCGCCCGTGCCGCTGAGATGCGTATGGCTGAATCCCATTATTGTCTTTGAAGAATAGTTGTACCCGGAACACCAATCCCATCCATTTACTTCTTCGTCGGGACTCAATTGAACCATCCCGAACGGCAAGGTCGCACCTGGAAAAACATGCCCGTGGGCAGCGGTACCGATGAAGGGATCAACAAGTGCGTCAGGATTTTTTTCCTGGGCGTTTGCTAATGCCCCAGCGGCAAATAACGCAGCCACAGAAATGCAAGCTAAAGTCCTCACTCTCCTCATCTCCTTTTAAGACGGAACGAATTCTCTCAGCGGTAATTATAATAAACGAGAAGTATATTTCAAATAAAAATATTCTACAAGGTTACGTTCCGTCCTCTTTGCTTTCGCTCAATCCTAGACGCCAAGAATCTCCAAAACAACCAATAAAAACTTAAATGAGATGAGAATGCGCATGCTTCAAGGAACCAAAAGCGTGCATGTTTCTTTGAATGGAAAATTTTGACTTCTTCAAAAATTACCAGGTGGGTCGAATTATTTTAGTTATGTGAGATTCTGCCCGCGGGATGTCAGACTTTTTGGTTTTCTCAAGAACTCCGACTTGCTTCCCCTCGAGAACAATTGAACGGCATATCCAATGAATGAACAAAAATTGTCACTAATGCCTTCGGCATTCAGTCGTCCAAGCCACTCTACACCTCTCACCGGCCTGATGAGGCCGACGAGGAAAATCATGTCTTGCTTCCGAATTTGATTCTTTTATCTCTGAATCCGGGCCGAGCCACCCTTAGCAAAAGTGCGCACCTGCTCGACCGTTGCCATTGTTGTGTCACCGGGGAAGGTCGTCAGGAGTGCTCCATGGGCCCAGCCAAGCTTCACAGCCTCTTCAGGTGTTTCTCCTGATATGAGACCATAGAAGAAGCCGCTCGCAAAGCCATCGCCACCGCCGACGCGATCTAAGACATTGAGTTCACAAGTTGGGGATGTATATGTTTTTCCGTTCACCCATGCGACGGCTCCCCAACTATGATGGTTCGACGAATAAACTTCACGAAGAGTGGTCGCAACTACTTTGACCTGCGGATACTTCTCAACGACTTTGTTGATCATTCCGAAGAAAGTTCCGGGATCCAGCTTTGATTTCGCTGCAACCTCTGGTCCGGGAATACCCAGGCCTTTTTGTAAGTCTTCTTCGTTGCCGACGAGCACATCGACATTCTTCACAATTCTTGCGACGACCTCTTCGGCTTTCTTCTGCCCCCCCCATAAATTCCAGAGCTTCTCTCGAAAGTTCAGGTCAAAGCTGATAATAGCTCCTGCTTTCTTGGCGGCTTTCATCCCCTCAATGATGACTTCGCCGGTCGTCTCGGAAAGCGCAGCGAAAATTCCGCCACTGTGAAACCACTTAACACCACCGGCAAGAATTTCGTCCCATTTGAAATCTCCCGATTTCAACTGCGCCGCCGCCTCATTCGAGCGATTATAGAACACGACCGGCGGCCGAATGCCATGCCCTGTATCACTATATACAGTCGCCATATTGGGACCTGTCACGCCGTTGTGCTTGAAATGCTTGTAAAAAGGCTTCACCCCCATCGCTCTTACCCGTTCTGCGATAAGGTCGCCTATCGGATAATCGACCATGGCAGTGGCAATGCCCGTGTTCAAGCGGAAACAATCCGCCAAGTTCGCCGCAACGTTGAACTCACCGCCGCTGACGTGAATCCTGCATTCAGTCGCCTTCCTGAAAGGGATGATTCCCGGGTCAAGACGGTGCACCAATGCACCCAACGAAACAAAATCCAACACACCCTTTGATGGTACATTTAAATCGTTACTCATTTTTATTTCCCTAGTTAATTAATTTTCAATACGAATTGCATCTATTTTACAGGCTTGGAAATTCTTGAAGTGTGGACATTTATAGAGTGAGTTCTACCTGTTTTCTTTAAATATCAGGTTTTCCGAGCAATAAGTAAATGCCCCGTCGTCAGGACGTATCCAGCATGTAATATGCAGGATTTGAGTCTGCTGCCTGATTACCGCCGTCCTCTTGAAGTAAATCCCAAACTATTCTGAAAATCTGCTAAGAAGTGCGAACTCGCTATACGTTATTTCTCTGCCTTCTCCGACGATTCAATTTGGAGGGCGGCAAGAATAAACGGCCCGACTCCTCTGAAATCGTTTTCCTCTTTCGGGACACCGACATAGTACTCATAGCTGCCGTCTCTGTATGGGTTTCCCCCAAGCCCGACAGTTCCGGAGGTATTCTCAAGTATGAATTCAAATTGCGGCGCGCTCGCGGAGTCAATGGTGATTTGTTTTATCTTTACAGAATAATTCACGAGGCCATCAAAAGTCCTTGCTGCGATATCAGAAAACTCATGGTCCAGATATTTCTCCTTTGCTCCCTTAGCAAAGGAATACGCAAACATAGCTGACGCAGAAGATTCCAGGAAGTTCCCCGACGATCCTGGTCGGTCGACGATCTGGTACCACAGGTGCGTTTTCTTATCCTGATACTTGAGAACCGATGTGCACAAATCTCGAAATATAGAAATCAACTTTTGCCTTTGAGGATGATCTACAGGAAAATAGTCAAGCGCATCGGCGAGCCCCATCATGTACCAGCCTATGGATCTCCCCCAAAAGCATGGTGAATCACCCGTTTGCGAATTTGACCACTTTTCTTTTTTTGCGAAATCCCATCCATGATACATGAGGCCCGACGCCGGATCCAAAGCGTGCTCTGCCATGAGTACGAATTGTCTCGCGATGTCGTCGAAATCATCGGGCTCATTGAACATTTTCGCATACTGCGCATAAAAAGGCTCCGACATATAGAGTCCGTCGAGCCACATTTGATTTGGATAAATCTTCTTGTGCCAGAAACCGCCTTCCGGAGTGCGGGGCTGCCTGGTCAGCTGCTCGCGCAAAATAGCCGCCGCCTTCTTGTACTTTGCCTCTCCGCTCAATTTGTACAGGTCAAGGATTACTCGTCCCATCAGAATGTCGTCGAGCCGAAAATCATCTTGCACATAAGTTTTTATTCCGCTGGTATCGGGTAAATAAAAAGCGACGCTCTCCTTGACATAATCAAAATATTTTTGATCGTGCGTTTCCAACCAAACATTCCAGATTGCATAAAGGATCAGTCCTTGCGGATAGTTCCACGCAAGCGACGGTGTATCATAGTTGACATAGTGCGGGTGAATCCGCAGCACCTCGTCCGCTGCAAGGTCCGACCATGACTTTCCGGCGATTACATTTGGAAATGACATCTTTTGATTTCCGGCCTGAGGTACTGCGGAACCAAAAGAGCATAGCAGCATAATGAGAACATACATTAGAAGATCAGGAGCTAAAAAGATTCGAAACAGCGAATGCCCAGAAAGAATCCGTCTTTTCGTTCTCATTTTTAAAAGCGCTCCTGCAGTGACCACATCTCGATTCCTAATTTCCATTTACGTCTCTTTACCTTCTTTCTATTACTTGCTCTCAGAAATCAATTTGTATCGGATCGTTCAGACTCGTGACTGTATCCTCCAAATATTTCTTGAATCCCTCTTCATTCTTAATCCCACCCGGTTCATCCTCCCACGCGGCACCAAAGTAATACATAACCTGCCCCGCAATCGGACGGAACACCACGATCTCACTTACGCCGTCTTCGGTAAGCTTAGCTCCATCTTCTTTCCTGTAAAAAATGGCGATCCCCAAATTGTCTCCGGAAAGACTCTGTTTTCCGTACAGTGCCAAATATCTCCATTTCCCATCCGAAGATTCGGGGGATTTTATCAGATCGCAGCCCACATGTTTTGCGAGGCCAGTACAGAGTTGAACACTGTCACTATTCACCGATGCGCAAACTTTCGTCAACCTGCTTCCTGCCGAAATAGATAAATCTGCAAACAGATCGTATAGCTTTCCGGCAACTTTCCAGCCAAAATATTTTGTAGATACCCCTGACCTTATCGGTCCATTTAGGATCTTGCACTCGACCCGTTCGACGTTGCTGACTGTTGCGACTTCTGTATCGTGGTACATCGCAATCGAACCGATGCCCAGAGACTCTCCAACCTTAAATATGTCCATCCCCCAATCGAGCATATTCGTATAAGATTCTTTGCTGTCCGACACGAGATCGTTTGCACCGATCTGCTCGAGAACGAGTTGATGCGTTCTCTTCCCAAAAATGTCATTCCTGTTTCGTGAATCCAAATAAAATCTGTAAACTATCCTGTCCGACTCCCATCCAGGGCCTTCGATCCTGTAAAGCGCATCGTGGGCGAAATGGTCGGATGGAACGCTCGTCGAATCGACATCGACAAATCTGCCTCCTGTATAATAACCATTGACTTTCCTGTAATCTGTCTTGACACCTAGAGCTGCCCGGGTCATTGGGGGATATGTATGCTCTTCAACAGTATCCGTTGTCCATCTTATGATGAATTCTTTCTTCTCCAGGGGAGCGAAGGAGGAAACAAAAATCATCATTGATGAATTTCCAGACGTGCTGTTCTCGCACGATCCTCGTGCACCTAGCAATTGGCTCGCAATTTCATTCTTGTCGTAAGTCACGAAGAAAGCCTTCTCGTTGAAAGAGGGAAACTTTGATTTGATCTTTTCCAGGTCGAGCGCAATCACTTCATAGGCGCGGGAAACATTCGTCGGATTCATTGCCGTTACCAGAAATGAATCTTGGGCGCTTGGAACACTATGACTGACTTGTCCGGGACTCGTTACGTATAGAAAAGGGAGAACGACCAGAGCTATAAGCGCAATATGTTTCATAAGTCACCTGCCAAGTGGTTATCTGCCCATCCAACCGCCGTCGACCGTGACAACGCTGCCATTCAGATAGTTGGACGCGTCGGAGCACAGGAATACCACAGTTCCCATTAGGTCTTCAGGGGTTCCCCATCTTCCTGCCGGTATTCTTTCCAATATTGATTGATTCCGTCCCGGATCATCTCGCAAGGCTTTAGTATTGTCGGTTGCAATATAACCTGGGGCTATCGCGTTGACCGTTACTCCGCTCGAAGCCCATTCATTCGAGAAAGCCATCGTGAGCTGCTTGACGCCGCCCTTTGATGCGGAATATCCCGGGACAAGTATTCCACCTTGGAAAGCCAGCAGTGAAGCAATAAAAACAATCTTCCCGTATCCTCTGGTCACCATGCTCTTTCCGATTTCGCGTGTCAGCACGAACTGCGAAGAGAGATTCACCTCGATAACTCTGTCCCAGTACTCATCCGGGTGTTCGGAGATTGGTTTTCGCATAATCGTCCCGGCATTGTTGACCAGTATGTCAATTTTTGGGAAGTCGGTTTTTACGTTCCTGATAAAACCATAAAGCGATTTTCGATCCGAAAAGTCGCTCGTGTAAGACTTGAACCTCCGCCCTCGCTCCTTTATCTCTTTTTCAATCGCAGCGAAATCTTTGACAAAAGAAACGCTGATGATGTCGGCTCCCGCTTCGGCCAATGCGATCGCGTAAGCCATTCCGATTCCCTGGTTAGAACCTGTCACGATAGCTACCTTATTGTCCAGCCTAAACTTGTCAAGTATCATTTTAAAACTCGTTTCTGTGTTCCATGAAGATATCGTTTTCGCAAATAGACTATATATTAGTCCAGCGTTCCATTATCCTTCCTGTCAACATTCTCACTTCAGATCCAACATCTTGACAGCGTCCATATCTTCGTAGTCCTGGTTTTCACCTCCCATCGCCCATATAAACGAGTAGCTTTTTGTTCCCACCCCGGTGTGAACAGACCAGCTAGGTGAAATCACAGCCTGCTTGTCACGGACGATCAAGTGCCTCGTTTCATCAGGCTCACCCATCATGTGAAAAACCACCGAATCACCGTCAAGTCCGAAGTATAAATATATCTCGGTTCTTCTCCTATGGGTATGTGCAGGCATCGTATTCCAGACACTTCCTTCACTCAGATCCGTCAGACCCATAACGAGCTGCGAACTCTTGATGCCGTCCGCGTGGATGCACCTATTGATCGTTCTTTCGTTAGCATCGAGCTTGTTTCCGGTCCTGGTCGAATAAATCTTTCCAAACTTAATGAACGCAGATGGATAGGAAGAATGAGCCGGATAACTGACAAAATAAAATCTCGCAGGTTTCTTATGGTGACTGCTGGAGAACGAGACTTCCCTGGCACCTCTTCCGACATAGACGGCATCTTTAAATTCAAGCAAGAATTCTTTACCGTCGACCTTGACTTTTCCCGAACCTCCGATATTAAATATCCCGATTTCTCTTCGCTCTGCAAAATATTGAGAGGCCATCTCTTGTTTGCTGCTTAGAAGCGGCAGCGATTTTTTCAGCGGAACGGCGCCGCCGACGATGGCACGGTCGAGATCAAAATATAGTGTTTGTATACTCCCATCTTGAAAGAGGTTTTCCATCAGGAACGCATTCCTGAGTTCTTCTGTGCTTAACTTCTTGTAACTCTTTACATCTGGAGCGTATCGTACCTCCATCGTTTCACCTTTCATTTGTTTCTACCCTGCGAATAAAACTGCGGCTCACGTTGGGTCCGCAGACAAAAAAGCAAGAGGCGAGGCATTGCCGCCTCGCCTCAAACGTGAATCTTACTTCAGCAGTAACATCTTCTTTGTCTGCACAAAAGTACCAGCAATTAGTCTATAGAAGTAGACTCCGCTTGCGTATCTTGCACCGTCAAATTCTACTTCGTAATAATTGGCTGCCTGCTTCGAATCCACAAGCGTGGCAACTTCTTTACCAAGAACGTCATAAACCTTGAGCGTCACTTTTACATCTTTTGGTAAATCATACTTGATCTTGGTGGACGGGTTAAAAGGATTGGGATAGTTATCATGCAGCGCGAAAACTTTGGGGAGAGCCGGTTGATCTTTGACTCCGACCAGACGCTTCCCTACCCCGCTGACAGACACGGTATCCATAGCCGTCGGAGCATTGTCATAGAACACGACCGATGCTGACTTACTACCGAGAGATGCCGGCGCAAACGTAATGGCAAACTTCTGACTGCCACCGATGGGAATACTTGCACTTGCAGGCGAGACGGTGAACTCAGCAGACGAAGACTTCACAGAATCGACTACGAGGGCCGTATTTCCGCTGGGATTGCTGACCACTACGGTATCAGATTTTGTCAGAGTCAACATTACACTATCAAAATCAACAGTCTTCGGCGTCACGCTAAACGTCAGCACAGGGATCAAAGTAAATGACCACCTAGTGTCGCCTATGATTTGGCCATCAGTGCCCGCCATAGAAAGATCAGTGGTAGATGTGTAAGAACAATTCAGTGAGTCAAAATAATACTCCAGGTGGTGACGATGGAAATCGTATGTCCAGTTCCAGATTGAACTCGTGTTAAGAGTAGGTTTGTTCTTGTCGTCTAAGCTTTTGTTCAAAACCCACCTTATCAGTTCCGTCATCAAACCGGGAGCGTTTGTAAATTTTACATTCGTGACCGGTATGAACGTATGCACTGTGTCTTTGCCTTGAGATGCCAGAAGAGTATTCATGTTCCAAGTCAGGTACGGCGGACCTTGCTTATGGTAAAAAGGACCCGCGTAAATAGTATCGTTTGGCGGACCTAGCGCGAGTATCGCTGCACCCGAATCCGAGGAAGCATAGTAGTTTTTCTGGATATTCCAAACTGCCGCGTTATTTTTGTTTGTAAGGACCCATGTCATTCTCCATGTCCCGTTTACCGTATCTTTTTCACCCGGATCGCTGAACTCCACCTGACGGATGGCAGCAGTATCTTCACCAAGTGCAAAGTGATCAACTAACAGGTTGTTGGTGATTTGCAACGTGCCGGTCCCGGTAGAATCAACCTTGCCTAAGGAGAGGAATCCGTGGTACGACATGGAATTGACAACGGTATTATGGTCGAAGATGAAATTCTCAATGGGAAACGTGGATTGATAGTGTCGAACAACCCTATCATACAGGTTTACGAGCGTGCAATTTTGAATAATCATCGTATCGATTTCTACGTTCCTTGCGTCGATGAACTTACCCGCACCGAAATTAGAAGTCGGATGTCCCATGTCCGCAAAGATAGAATGAGTAATCTGAATTAATGCCGCTGGTCCTTCCGTTCTTATGATTTGCCCTGCAATCGTTTTCATTACGCAACTATCGATGATGATGCGATTGTTGGTGCCGGTGGAAAGTGTGCGAAGTATCATGGTGTTTGAATACTGCAGAAGGGTATCGTTAGGAAGCTGATCTTCCCGGTATCCTGAGACCATGATGTGTGTCATGGACAGTGTGGAATTGCCGCTCAAGTTTATGAACTGTCCCGGAGGAGCGCCCGTTCCCGCCGTCGTCGGAGCCAGATAAACTATCGGATCATAGTGAAATCCGGGATAGGTGTATTCCGAGCCCGCCTTAAATGTAATAGTGCTCCCACCAGCAAAAGTAAGGGCCGCATTAACAAGATAAATTCCGTTCCTGTGCAAAACATAGACGCGAGTACCTGCCTTAAAAGCGGCACTGCTCGTATCCGCCAGGATTACAGTATTCAGGTACTGCCCGGCACCGGTGCCGGAAGTGGAATAGTAATCTTCGATTACTAAATCTTGGCACAACGCTGTCACAGGAAAAAGCAACAACAGCGCGAACCACATTTTACTTCTCATGTTCTTCTCCTTTTTGTTTTTGTTGAGTTACTGATTAACCATAAATGAGATCGTCACAATAAATCATTCTATCTATTTGACAATAACTGTGAGGCACAATAATCTAGGTTCACAGAGTTATCCTCAGACCTAATTCCGCGGATGTTCCATACAATTCCCTCGTGCTATTCAGGAACCAATTATTGACCGTGTTCACTTGAGAAGTGGTCTCCTGAGTGTTTGTCAAGTTGTCAACGTTGAAAAAGAGCGAAAAAGCTTTCGTGAGTTGCTGCCTGAGAGCAAGATCCAGCTTGACAAAACCATTGACGCGAATATCCTGGGTGCCGTCGGCAGAGTATGACTGTACATACTGGCTTTGAAAGAAAACAGAGACTCTAGCTGAGAATCCTCCGATGTCATATCCCAGAGCGGCGTTGCCATAAAACACGGGTTGATTCTCCGAATTCCTCTTGGCATTAACGGCGATGTTATGTCCCGGACCTGGTCCCCAGGTGGTGTCTCCGCGGACAACGTGCGCGACCGAATCAGGTACCAGTTCCCTTGTGATGATGTAAGTTTGAGAATGAGTTATAGAAAAATTATAGGACAAGGAGGTATTGGCAAGAAAGCCGGGCAGAAAGAGGAAATTCATTTGGTGCTCAAACTCGAGTCCCCAGACATACGTGGGTTGTGTTGCATTATACGGCACCGTAAAGAGAAAACTGCTCTTTGAACCCAACTGTTTGAAATAGTTCGTGTTTTGCCAGGTCACGCCAATGGCGTTCAACACAGAATCATAACCGGTGCTGATGCCAACGGCGTCCATTTGGTGGTACAGATCATCTATCCTCTTGAAGAATGCCGAGACAGAGATGAGTCCGATGGTGCTGCTGTATATTTGAGGATTGATCTCGAAATTCCACGCCTTCGGATCTTTCAGATTAGGATTTCCCATTATGACGGGAGTACCTTGAGAGTTGTTGTTTATGATGAACTGCGGGAGACGCAGATTATAATCAGGTCTGGCCAGCGCGCGGTATGCAGCGAAGCGAATGCTGAAAAAATCAGTAGGCCTGAGAATCAACTGCGCGTTTGGAAGCCAGATCGTCTCCGCGTATTTAGTGGTTGAATCTTTAATCTCAGTCCCCGGCGAAGGTGTGACAACGATGCCAATTGTCTGCAGACCGCCCGTTGCAAACCTGGCACCATAATTGTCGTTTTCGTTCTCAACACGCACACCCATCATCAAAGTGGCCAGGTATCCGAAATCAAAAGTGTTCATGATGTATCCGGCCGAAACACCCTCATTGATACTGTAGTCGTTCAAAGATGCTCCTGCACTTGGAACGTACTCCAAACCCGCAGTAGACAAGCCGTTCTTGTTAAGCTGATACCATAGTTTCATGGCATCCACACTTATAAGCGGTGTCATTCTGTACAGGTTAAGGAGATTGCGCGAAGGCACAGGCTGGTCAATGAAATCAGACAAATCCGGTGGACCCCCGGCTCGGTTTTCACGATAATCTTGAAAACGGGTACCCATCAAATTTATTGAGTCGCCCGTGACGGTTTTGTTGTACGAATTGAACTGGTATAAGTATGTGTTGTTATCGAGCTCGCTCTGATCCATCCATCTTGATCTGTCCCTGTATTTACCTCCCATTTTCAGATCACCTGATATGAGACTTCCCACCGAGTACTTTCTTGAGATGTTCAATGCGGCTGATCTTTGCCTCTCGAAATTTTGTTCCTGATAATAGACTGCGCTACTGCAAGCCGCATCATTATAAAGATTTGCCGCATAAGGTATGATGTTTAGTTCGGGATGGTCTCTTCCTGAAGGAACCGACTCGCCGGATATTACACCCGGAACTTCGGTGAATTTCATCTCATAGTCAAATGGGTTTTTTATTCTGGAGTCAGCGTAAGAACCAAGCCAATCGACCTCAAATCCGGAAAGAAAATTCTTACCCTGCAGTGAGACGTTCGAAGTGCTCATGTTCGTCTGAGTATATCGATAGTCGTAATCCCAGACCACACCCGGCTGACCGCCGGGGTAAACCCTGCTATGGACGAGTATGTTCCTAATCGTGCCGTTATAGAAACCACTCAGCTTCACAGAACCGCTGTCGGGAGTATTGACGTCAAAGATCGCCTGGCCGCCCTGTCTCTTTCTGGTCTCATCCGTGAACGCGACGGTGAACTGCCCCATTTTGTAATCGTTCCAAGTATAGCCCGAGGGATTAGGCGGCAAATCAGGATTAGGAACGTATTGATATCCCGTAGAGGTATTCTCTTTGCTTCGAATCTTTTGTTCTGCATTCGCTTGAAGTTGAACGCCAAGAATGCCGTTGAAAAATCGCTCACCGTATCGACCAGAGAAATCATATTGCCCTGCCGAATTCATGAGTCGATTGTAATCTCCCTTGAGATCAAAACGGATCAATCTCTCGGAAGGAGCTTTTCTTGTAACCAAATTTATCGTACCTGCTATTGCGTCTCCATCCTGATCCGGCAAGAGCGCCTTGTATAATTCAATACCTGCCAACGAGCCTTGAGAAATCATGCTGAGGTCGACGTCCCGGCTTGTCGAATCGGTACCGGGTATCGTCACACCGTCGACCGTGATGTTGCTGAACTTTGAGCTAAGCCCTCTAAGGACAACTTTACTTGCCTCGCCTCCGTTTCGAATTATTGATACACCGGGTAGCCGCCCGATCGCCTCTGCGGCATTGGCATCCGGCAGCTCTTGGATTTTTTCTTCGGAAACAACATTCATGATTGTTGCTGCCCTGACCTGCTGATTGATCGCGGCGAGCTGTCCCTTCGCCTGTGAAACAACTATAACTTCCTTGCCCCTCACCTCCTGCGGAGGTAACAGGAAACTCTCAATCGTCATCTCCTTGCCTTTGACCGTCACATCTATTGTCTTACTTCCGTATCCTATGTAAGACACCTGAACCTTGTACTGCCCTTCCGGTATGGCCGTAACTCTGAAATGTCCGTCCAGGTCCGTGCTGGCACCCAAGCTCGTGCCAACAAAAAGGACATTAGCGCCAGGGAGCGGATCTTTAGATAAGGAATCCAGCACATATCCTTGCAGAATTCCCTGGGCAAAGACATGATTTGATAGAACGACGACAAAGAAAGAAAAGCAAATGAACTCGTAACGCCATTTCATGTTCCTACCTCATAGCTTTTAAAAAGGTTAATAGCTTTTGACTTTCATTTGATAATAGATGCGCGCCGACCTGTCTGCTCTTTTGATCCGTAACATTTATGATTATTTGTAAAACGGAGCCAAATTGATTCGCGCTCAATTAGGCCGGCAACTTCATAAGAGAGAGACGCGTCATGAGCAAACACGAACGCGCAGCCTCCAAACTTAAAAAGAACCTTAAGCGATCACTTTATCGTTAACTGCAACGACAAAAAAATTACGACAAGGGCAAACCACCGGGTCATCAGACAAAACAAGAAACTCTTTCCGTGCCCTTTTATTCTATGACAACGTTTTTCGAGAACAACCAATTAAATCGCATCTTACTCTCAATGCGCGCGGGCCCGATAGCATTGATGTCTTCGACGGAGCGAACTCCACGTCGTCGACTTGAAAGGAACCTGGCCAAACGATAACGAACCAAACACTTCACCCGGCGATGAATGAGTTATAACGTCACATGTCATACATGCTAGCACAAATGCGGATTCAGTTTTTTTCAACTTTTTGGTTTCCAGATTTCACGGTCAACTTCACATGCTCCTCGGCCACATTCAAATGAATTGTCATGGCCCGCCTTGCACCTTCAGCATCCCGCTTCAAGATTGCCGAAAGAACCTTCCCATGTTTTTCCACCGCGGAATCTTTGGAATTCCGAACGGCGTTATAAACGGAGATCTTTATCGCCGGCATCAACCGATGGATAGGCTCGATCATCAGAGGGATGATGATGTTATGGGTCGCCCTCGCTATGTCAAGGTGGAACAGCAAGTCAAGTCTCGCCAGCTCGGAGTGGTCGTTTGGCGGACAATTCTTGAGTTCCTCCCAATCACTCTGAAGTTTTGATGCATCCTCACTCGTGTGTCTGAGGGCTGCAACATAAGCAATTGCGGGCTCAATTATCTGCCTCGCGTGAATAACGTCGAGTGCATAATCCTTTTGAATCGAGAACCTGAGATAAGAATGGAGCGGCTCAACTACGCTTTCAGCAGAATAACCCTTGACGAAAACGCCCTTTCCCTTTTTAATGGCAACTATCCCTCGGGCACTAAGCGTCCTGAGGGCTTCTCTGATCACGGTCCTGCTGACATCAAATTGCGCTGCCAAGTCAAACTCCGGTGCGAGACGATCGCCGCTCTTTAGAACTCGAGCATGAATCGCGTCTTCGATCTTCTGAGCAACCGTTTTGCTCAAAAGCTCTCGATTCCCAATCGTCGTAAAGGTAGCTCGTTCGCTCATAGTAAGATGTCTGACATCTTATAATACAAAAAGAAGCCGGCTTTGTCAAGTCCTTCTGAATCATCTGAGTCCCTGTTTTCTCAAAATTATCGATGTTCTAACCTTTTCACACTAAGTATGTCGACGATGCTGTCTCCCCGCCCCGGCCAGTCCAATTGGTGTGGAAGAATTCTCCGCGAGGTTTGTCGACTCTTTCATACTGATGCGCTCCGAAATAGTCGCGCTGTGCCTGGAGCAAGTTCGCCGGCAGTCGGGCGTTTCTGTAGCCGTCAAAATAATTCAATGCAGTGGAGAACGCCGGTACCCAGATGCCGTTCAAGACCGCGGTAGAGATAACCCTTCGCCATGAGTCTTGAGCTGAGTCAATTTTGTTTTTGAAGAAGGGATCAAGAAGCAGATTGCTGAGATCGGGATTCTTGTCAAACGCCTCTTTGATCTTCCCGAGAAAAACGCTTCGGATGATGCAACCACCTCTCCACAACAGCGCGATGCCGCCATAGTTTAAGTCCCATTTATATTCCTCAGCCGCCGAGCGCAGCATGGTGAAACCCTGGGCATACGAGACGATCTTCGAAGCATATAAAGCTTTCTCAAGGTCGTTCAAGAATGCCTGCTTGTCTCCTGCGAATTTTGATTTAGGTCCCGCCAACACTTTTGACGCCGCTACCCTTTCTTCCTTCATCGCTGAAAGACATCTGCCAAAGACGGCTTCGCTGATAAGCGTGAGAGGAATCCCGAGATCAAGGGAAGTCACACTTGTCCATTTTCCTGTCCCTTTCTGTCCTGCTGTATCAAGAATCCTATCCACAAGCGGCTGACCGTCACCGTCTTTGTACGCGAGAATGTCTCTTGAAATTTCGATCAGGTAGCTGTTCAGATCTCCCGTGTTCCATTTCCTGAACACTTCATGCATTTCGAGTGCGTTCATACCCAATAGCTCTCTCATAATCTGATATGCTTCGCTGATTAACTGCATGTCGCCGTATTCGATTCCGTTGTGTACCATCTTAACGAAATGACCGGCACCGTCGCTCCCGACCCAGTCACAGCATGGTGTGCCATCTTCGACTTTTGCAGCAATCGCCTGAAATATCGGTTTCACGTGCGGCCAGGCCGCAGGCGAGCCGCCCGGCATGATCGAGGGACCTCGCAGCGCTCCCTCTTCTCCGCCGGAGACTCCGGTCCCTATGAACATTAGCTCCTTGCTCTCGAGGTGCTTTGTCCTTCGGATTGTATCCGGATAATGCGAGTTACCGCCGTCAATGATGATGTCGCCCTTCTCCAAATGAGGAATAAGCATCTCGATGAATTCATCGACAGGCTTTCCGGCCTTCACCATCAACATTATTTTTCTCGGGGTCTTAAGTGAAGAAACTAATTCCTCGATGTTATGAGTCCCGACAATTTTCTTTCCCTTGGCACGACCGTTGACAAAATTCGTCACTTTTTCAACAGTGCGATTAAAAACGGCGACTGTAAATCCCCTGCTCTCGATATTGAGCACAAGATTTTCTCCCATCACCGCTAATCCAATTAAACCGATATCTGCTTTCGATGACATATTCTTATTTGTTCCTTCTTGATTTAGATATTTTTGATTTCAAATTTATGTCCCGCAACTCTTCCCCCTGGAAAGGGTCAGGCCGAGACGACTAATCCTCGTTAAATCTTCCTTTATATGCCCATAAGCCGAGGGCTGGGTTTGAGATGTAAAAAATTTCTTCTCCATTCGGCAGCTTATTAAGACCGTCTTTTAGCTTGTGGGGGTCATACCGCTTCATCATATCATTTATGTCCGAGTATTTGAGATATGCGCTCTCGATTTCTTTCCTGGAAATATGTGCAGGACAATACACAATTGAGAATCTGCCCTCAGAGGAACCATGGATCAGGTGTGCAGCTGCGCCTAAATTATCTCGGAGCTCGGCGTTACGTTTTACAAGGTCGAGAATCTTCGGCGTACCTGCGTAACCATACTTGCGAATGATCGCATCGTTTCCCGGGTCTTCTCCAAATTCTTTCAAGCCCGGGGCAAGTATGATAAGTTCACCGCCGTCCGAGATTGCCATCCGGGTGCGATAAATTGCCTTGTTACCAAGCCATGTACTTTTGAACTCAGTCGGATCGAGGTAAACCACAACCTTCTCCAGCGGTTTCTCCAGCATGAAGAAATTGACGTTAAGAGAAAGGGCGGCCGCAAGATTAAAACACTCGATATCATCACCGATAAATAAACCTCTCACAGCGAACCCGCCTCCATTCGCGGAAGCCTCTCGTGAAGCCAGGTCAGCCTCATCATCCTGGCGCTGGAACTCCGGGACGTAGGCGACCTTATCAACTACCGTCAGCACGTAGATGATCGGCATATTATTCGCAAAATGTTCGCAAGCATAATTCAACACGCGCTTTACCGGTGTATCGGCTCGTCCCATTATTCTCTCGAGACCGTACGCCGCTCCGAGAAAGTGGGTCTTGTTTATTCCTTCCCGTCCTCCAGTCCCGATGAAAATATTTTTGTTATGATTTGCCATACCTACAACTTCATGCGGAACGACCTGGCCGATCGACAGGATCAAATCGTGTCCTCCTTCGATCAAGAGCTTGTCAACCTGAATCGGTATCGGATAATCGACCGCGCCGTGCGAAACATTCCTCACGAAATCTGACGGCACCTCGCCCATAGTCGTAAAACCGTTTCTCCAATCGTGAACGCGGAACAGATTCCTGGGAGTATTCCCATACATTGCTCCGATTTCATCATCACTCATAGGATAATGCGTGCCGATTGACGGAAGAACATCTCCGAGCTTTTCGCGGTAATATTCCCAAACCAATTCCGTCAGCACACCTGCCTGAGAGTGGTACCTTGTAATGTCCGGAGGAATGGCGATCACTTTCCGCCTCGGGCCGAGTTTATCCAATGCCTGATACAATCCTTCCCTCAGATCGTCAAGCGAAAGGTTTGCATCGACTGAGCCTTTACTATACAACAACATGGATCAACAAAGAGCCTTAAATCTTGAATTTTGAATCGCTGCTACACAACGCTTCGAAATTTGGATTTCATTTCTCATTTTTACAAATCAGTAATTGGCTCGTGCCGCGGCACAAGCCCCTTTATGATCGCCCAAGCTATCAGGTAACTCAACGCACAGATGACGAACATGATGAAGTAGGCGGTCTGCGGGTGTCCTGCGAAAGTGTCGGTGAGCCGTCCTGCAAGCAATTGCACAATGACGCCCCCGATGCCGCCGGCGGTTGTGCCGATGCCGGTGACGGAGGCAACTGCCTTTCTGGGAAACATGTCCGAAACAGTCGTGAAGAGATTCGCCGACCACGCCTGGTGCGCCGTCGTGCCGACGCAGATCATGGCAACGGCAAGGGTGACAGCCAGGCTGCCAAACCTTGCCACATCACCGAAATACTGCGTGGCAAGAACAGCCAGCGGGAAAACCGCAATAACGAACATCGTGGTCATGCGCGCCTTATAGACCGGCATGCCGCGGTTGATGAGCGTCCGTGGAATGCTCCCGCCATAAACGCTACCGACAATTGCCACGCCATAAACGATGAAGGTCGGCATTATGACTTGCCCGGTTGTCATGTGAAATTGCTTTATCAAATAGTCCGGCAACCAGAAGAGATAGAACCACCATATGCCGTCGGTCATGAACTTGCCCGCAAAAAATGCCCACAGTTGTCTGTAGCTGAACAGCTTCCACCACGAAAGTTTCTCTGCTCCCGAGCTGGTTTGCTCCTTGGCCACGACATCGTCATCAATGCGGAGGTAATCGAATTCTGGCTTCGTGAGCCGCTTCTGCTTTGCGGGCGTTTCGTAGAACCAGAACCAGAAGATCAGCCAGAGAAATCCGATTGCGCCGGTCAAAATGAACGCCAGTTTCCAACCTTGCTGTTCCCCGAAATAAATCAAGCACCATGGCACAAATAGTGCGGCGATCATTGCGCCGAAATTCGAACCGGCGTTGAAAATGGCCGTTGACAAGGCACGCTCGCGTTTCGGGAACCACTCGGCGACACTTTTGATTGAAGCCGGAAAGTTGCCGGACTCGCTGACTGCGAACAGACTTCGGATGGCGATGTGCATCGAAACCAGGCTCCCCACAAAAGCGTTGAGGATTCCAAAAATTGACCACGCGATTAGAGAAATCGCTAACCCAATTTTGGTCCCGATTTTATCAATAAACCATCCGGCAAAGATGGTTGCCGCCGCGTATATACCGGTGAAGAAAGAAGTCAGATAAGCAAATTGCGAGTTCGTCCAGCCAAACCCTCCGAGGTCGGACGGCTTACAATAAAATTCCTTCAGATAACTGATAACTTGCCGATCCATGTAGTTGACGGTTGTGGCAAAAAAGAGGAGCCCACAAATCACCCAACGATAGTTGCCGATTTTTACCTGGTTGCCGGCGGATGCTTCAGACGAGATTTCCATATTTGCCAACATCTCCTTTGAGTTGATATTTTCGTCTTCTATTATGAATAATTCGCTTTGCCAAGAGAATCATTCGTGACTTGCCGCGCAATGCAATTTGCGCTGGTCCTTACTTCGTTGATCAGAATTCATTTCCATTTCTTGAACGGTTTGAGATGGCGATCAAAATGCTTCACCAGCAAATCATAGTGGAGCGCTTCGTTATTATTCAAGCACTCATAAATCCGGTCTCTGAAAATATATTGACCCTTCTCATTCCTGTCTGTCAGCACTCTGCCGTAAGTAACGTGAAGAGCTTGCCTGACATCGTTAGAGTCAAACAGTCCTGCAAGCTCGTTATCTTTATATTGTGCGCCAGGTCTGATTTTTTTCATATCTGCCGAAACAAAATAACTCTTTCTTTCGGTGTCAAACAAGCTTAAGGCATAATCAAGTATCTCTCTAAACAGCTTTGGGTCCTTCATCGCGACAACCTTCAACGCTTCCAGGTAGCTCGTGCCCGCAGTCTTCACGTGAATGCGGGTCTGCTTCATTGCGCCGACGGCTTCATAGATCCTGAACTTGTCGCTGCCTGAATGAAAACTGATCTTGTAGAATCCAAAATATTCGGCTATGGCAGCATGCTGGAGGTAATGCTCCTTGAAAAGCTCTATGTCTCCTTTATACTCGATTCCTTTTTCAAAATCTCCGACAAATCTCGGTGCAAGGCTTACGAAACCAACTCCCATCCTCTTCAGCTCATTCACGATGAAGAAGTGCTCAAAAGGCGTGGTCACGGTATCGGTCTCATCAATTGACACTTCGATTTCGCAATCATGGTCGGCGTGTTTGGTCTTCAGGTGATTATGAATTCTCTTGACATTGATGATAGCTGCCATATACTTCAGGCACGCCTCGAGGACGCTCCTTTTTGTGGAAGTGATCGAATACCCGCCGCGCAACTTCGTCGATTTACTTTCGTACCTTGCGAGGAGATTTTCATACGAATCGCCGAAATCGCTCCATGGCAACCCGGCAACTCTTCTCAGCAGATCCGGTTCACTTATCTCTGCCACACCGTTGACGACGTGGTCGCTTGGATCGATTGTAAACATCGTAAATCCTGCCTTCATGAGGCGGTCTACATCGTCAGTGGTTTTGAGGTGATCGGCGTCAGCACCGAAACCGTCTTTGTATCCCTCCTGAAATGCTGCCCATACTGCAGCGTCCATAACCTCCTCAGGTGTTCTTTGTGTTCTCGTCAGCTCACGAATTGATTGTTGTGCAAGAACAGGCATGAACTTGTATCCTTTTAACGCCCTGAGGTGACCGGGATTTGCCAGACCGAGTCGGTCACCGAAGCCGTAGGAGTTTTTCAAGCCTATAGTTACCGGTTTAGTAAACGGGCAAATTTTTTGAAGAGCTTCGGCATTGTGGTGATTCACCGGACATTTCTTCATGACCTCACCACCGGTGGCTCTGATCACTTCTCCTTCGAATCCCTTGAACGCAGATTCGTCGTCGCTGTCCGAAACCGCATAGAGAAATTTCCCTTTCTTTTCGCGAGCCATGAACACTTTTGTGCCATGATACTCGTTGATTGAATTGGGATATACGGAGATTCCCAGTTCCTTCTCAAGTTTCGGAATCGATCCTTTTCTTTGCGCCTTTCTGGTGACCCGCGTCTTCCCGTTTCTCCGGGTCTTCCTGATTTTCTGCGTCCTTCTCGTTTTTGCATGTACTGTCATTTTAGATCCTATTCTTAATTGGTTTGAGATTTTATTTAACCAGCAGCAACTTCCTAGTTTTCACAAAATTCCCTGCGTTAAGTCGATAGAAATAAACGCCGCTTGCGAGACGCGAACCGTCAAACGTGACGAAATGCGTACCGGCATTTTGTCTTTCATTCACCAAGGTTGCGACTTCTCTTCCGAGCAGATCATAAACTTTCAGTGTAGCCCGACCGCCCGCTGACAATTGGTATCTGATGACAGTCGACGGATTGAACGGGTTTGGATAATTTTGGTAAAGCTCAAATTCATAAGGTGTACCACCATCCCTCGGTTCCACAGAAGTCAGAGTAAAATCTCCCACTCCAAAAGAACCAAGCGTTTTTATTCCACTGCGAGAAACCCAGAACGGCTGAGTTGACAGCTGAGTTGTATAGCTACCCGTTCCAGCTTCCATCGTATCGGTGGAGTCGCTCAAGTAGAATATCCTTGCCTCCGCCGCTCTAATCGCAGAGAATGTGGTATCTTCCGCTGACGCCATCCAGCCTAATTGGATCGTGCAATTGCCCTTGCCTGGTGAGTTTTCACTCAGCTTCCATCTTAGATTCACGCGACCACGCCCCGACATAGTCGACCCGCTCCCCGTATCTACAGATACGCTGAAGGTGTCTGCGGTACCTGCATTCTTAATCCACACAGGTGCATAGACCGAATCTGTACCTACTGGAAAAATCTTTTGAGTCAGGACGATTCCCGGTATCTTCAGAACACCTGACCCATTGGTAAGTATATAGTGGGTCGGAGACCCTCCGCTGATAGAACCCGCGAGAAGGTTTTTCTGACCAAGAATAAACTTCCCGTTGATGTTCAGCGTCCCGTTAACGGTGAGATTTGCTCCCGCAGTTGTACCATCATGCATGATAGTCACATTTCCAAAGGTCGAATCATATCCTGATGATCCTAAAATACTGTCGGCGTTCATCGTCTGTACATAATTGCTGGCACCGCCTATATCATATAAAGAAGCAGGCGGGAACGAAGGATATCCTGCGCAATTGTTGTAGTAGTTCCCATTGTCGTGGAGTGCGAAGGTATCCTTGACGGAAAACTGTGCAAGTTCATTCAAAATACCCCCGTAACTGATCGCAAGGCTGCCGCATTGCAACGCCTGATCAACAACGATCGAGTCCCCGTTCACCACCGCGGCGTAATCTGCGGAATCAGGGACGACATTGCCCAACCATGTCGACGGGGAATTCCAATTTCCTCCACCCGTTCCGTTAGATAACAGGACGGGATTAATTGATCCGTTGACCTGGTAGATGACAGACGGAGGAGTTGTGGCACTTATCGTCGCGTTGCTCGTGTATACTGTTGCGTTTCGGACTTCCAATCCATATTTGCCGGAAATGTTGACGTTCTCCAGGAAGATGTCTTTCATCGGAGTTTCGGGAACACCGACAATGACACAGCCCGGGTTCGATGTAGATCCGCCGGTCGCGGTCAAGCTGTCGACAACGATGTTATGAAAATACGGAGTGAGCGAGTTTACGGCCTGTGCCGGATCCGTTTGCGCAGGGATGCTCGGATAATATTCCGAGAAATAAATGGGATACTTCACGTTCGTCATCGTAATATTCTTGTAAGTCACGTTTCTGACGTTTCCTCCTGCGCCACGATATGATTTGATGCGCAGTCCGTTGTCGGTTCCGTTGAATGTGCAATTGGTAACAACCATGGTATCGACGCCGCCGTTCGTCTCGCTTCCGATAGAACACCCATGGCCGTGCAAAAAGGTGCAGCCGGAAACGAAGATGTTCGACGTTCCGGCGTTGGGATCTGCCGGATCGTTATTTCCCGATTTCACCGCGACGTTATCATCTCCATTGTCAATTTTGCAGTTGAGAATTTGCACAAAGTGACAGGTGGCAGGATCGATTCCGTCCGTGTTAGGCGAATTCGATGGAGCGAGGATCGTAACGTTCCTAACCACGACGTTTAAGCAATACTGCAATGAGACGTGGAACTGGGGAGAATTCTGCAAAGTCACATTTTCTATAAGGATATTCTGTGCGTGACTCAACTGGATCAGCCTTGGCCGGGGATAGTTATTGTTCGCATTGTAGGCGTTCCACCATGGCAGACCCTGACCGTCAATCACTCCATTCCCGGTAATGGTAATGTTGGCCGAATTTTTTGCGCACGCTATCAAAGGCTGCAGTGAGCCAGGCATCGACTGCGTAGTGTCATAACCCACCGGGTAGTATGCCTTGACATAGGTGGTGCCGTATATGACCGCAGAACTGTCAACCTGAAATATCACGCTGCTCTTCAATGTGATCGGTCCGGTAATGAATTTCCCGTTCATGAACTCAACTGTTCCCCCACCGGCGTTGTAACAACTGTCGATCGCAGCCTGGATTGCCTTCGTATTGTCCGTAGTACTGTCGCCGACGATTCCATTGCCCGTCGAATCAATTGCAATAACAACTTTTGGTTTATCGTATCTGCCTCTCTCTCCGGCAATTAACAGGTGCGGACATAATATCATCGATACAAGAACTAACTTTTTTGTATTCAACTTCATAAAATCTCTCATTTAACTAACAACATTTTGCGAAGCTGCATTTCTCTGCCGCTCCTAAGTACGCTGAAATAAACTCCGGAAGACAAACCGGATGCACCAAACTGAATGGAATATTTTTTCCCGGATTCGGCATTTCCTTCGAACAGCGTTGCCACCGCCTGTCCAAGGATATTGTAGACCTTCAACGTGGTAAAACCCTTTTGAGCTACGGTGAATTCGATCATGGTTGAAGGGTTGAATGGGTTCGGATAATTCTGATACAATGCAAACTCCGCCGGAATCTTATCAAGATGCTTCACTCCGGTGATAACCCCGAAGGCGCCGACACCGAATGGACCGAGCTTCGTAATGCCGCCCCGCCACACCGTGTACGGCTGTCCGGCCGATGGAGAAAAATTCCAGGCATAGCTTCCCGATCCCGCATTCGAATCAGGAGTTGAAAGAGAAAATATTCCCGCGTCTTTACTTCGGTTTGCAGCAAAGGCGGAATCCTCTTCGGCACTGACCCAACCGAATTGCAGCGAACAGTCGGGTGTTTCGCTTGAGGATTCGCTAATATCCCATCTGACATTTACTCTTCCGCCGTCTCCGTTCTTATATTCGGGAATAGACGAATCAACCATGGCAGCGACCGTGAATGCGTCCGCCGTATTCTTGTTCGCTATCCATAAAGGAGCGTATCCCGCAGCTGTCCCCACCGGGAACATCGCGGAATCAAGATTGAGGATACTTAACGCTCCGCCGAGACTGTCAGTTCTGACGTAAGCCGTCGACGATCCGCCGGCAACCGATGCAGCATTGATCTTCCTTCCGTTTAGGATTAGCTGTCCGATCGAAACGGAGAGTCTGCCTTTGACTGAAATGCTATTTGTCAAAGAAACTCCAGCACCGTTGACAACGGTTAGATTATTTACACTATCGGGGAAGGCGCTTCCTGTAATCTGAGAATTTAACCCGTTGAAAACATAGTTGGCACTTTTGCTGAAATAGCGCGCCCCTGTTACGTGAATACACCCGCTGGAATCGAGCCCGCTTTGGTCAGCAAGTGCGAGAGTTCCACCACCATTGAGAACGAAACCCTGGCCTCCTTTTATAGTGTCGTGAGCAGCAAGGCTCAGTACTCCATTCACCACAAAAGTTCCTTGTGTCCTTACCCACCATGAGGTCGAGTCGCTGCTAAATGCTAACGATGAATTTGCCCCGACCGTGTCAAAGACCGCAGCTTGAAAAGATGATGAAGAGTCGAATAGCGGCCGGGCGAGTGTAGCCGACTGAGATCCGTTTCCAACAAAATTCAATGCAAACGCTCCGTCAGAATTCGCAGCGACCTCGGCAGATTTCTCGATCAGGAAATTTCCCTTGAGATTTGCGATCCCAATTTCTGTCGTAGAAGTCGAGTTTGGATTATTTCCCATCTGGAGCCACGCACCATTGAGGATATTCAGGTTTCCGCTGATATTAAAGATACCTGTCCTGGTCCCTGCAGTACCAACGTTAGAAAAAGGTTCCAGGCCTGCAAAACTCGGAGCAGAGGAATCACCCACCGACACATTTCCGTCGATGTTCCAGACTCCTAATACGGTGGCAGTCCCGTTGGAATCCACCGCCGACATCTGTCCGCTCTTGACATAGACATTTCCATGTACTACGTGTGTCAAACTCGAAGTCCTTGCACCTGCAAATGTCCCGACAGTATCCCCCGTTTCTATTGTCAGGTCTCCGTTGATCAGCAGATCATTCCCTGCAGTTGTGCCTCCCCTTTGCACGATTACATTTCCAAAAGTCGAGTCGTACCCGGATGCTCCGAGGGTATTCCCCGCCGCTTTGGTATGAACATAGTAGCTGCCGCTGCTGATATAATATGACAGCGCAAGCGGAAAGGATGGAAGCAGCGAGTAGCTATTATAAAAAAAAGCACCTGGCTGGAGTGATAGTGAGCCGCTCACGCTCAGCAGTGCAGCATCATTTAGTTTAGCACGCGGCTGGATTACGATGTTCTTACATTTCGCCGCCTGAGTCGCAGTGACTACTACCGAGTCACCGCTTGTGATCAGGACATCGGTAGTATCGTCCGGTATGATATTGTTCTTCCATGCCGAAGGTGAATTCCAATCTCCTCCACCGGTTCCATTTGAGGCAACATATGAGACACCGATTCCGCTCTCGAACGCCCCGATATCAGGAGCCGCACCTGCGTAAGGGATCCCGACATACGCGCCTGAATCAATCAGACCGCTTGATGGAGCCAAGTGGAGAAAGTCAGTAGATGGAAGCGTACCGTCAGGAAGGCGGGCGACTCGAGCGAGCGAAGTATCGAGGCTCAGAAAATCGGATTGTGAAACCGTGTGGCCGGGCCAGCTGTTGTTCGATTGGACAACATCGGAGTTCAATTTGTAATCTCCCTGGCCGCCCTCAAAAGACAAATCGTTCCTCAGAGTGTCCTGACCGTTTCCGGTATCAGGGGCAGTCGGGAATGAAAAATTATAAGTTCCGTTTCGATACCCGGTGCAATTGTAGAGAGTAACTCCTGCCGTGTTGTTGTTTTGATCAAACCCTTTAACGACATTATCGAACGAGACACAATTCGTTACGATATGCGGCCCTGGCACATAATTACCGCCGAGCTTGAAACCGTTTCCGTTCCCCGTGAAGCCGGAGATATTCCACAAGTTGTATCCGTTATGAAAGGCCCAGCAGCTGTCGAACACAACCTGATAAGACGTCTCATAGCAATCGTACCCGTCATCCGAATTATCATAGACGCGGCAGCCTCTGAAAACATTTCCCGGACCGGCGCCCAATTTTGCATCTATTCCGTCCGCATTCTGTCCCTGAGTGGCCGGGTCATTGTTTCCAAAGGAATCACAATTGTGGATGTAGTTGTAGCTTCCGCCGTTGCTTATCTGTATGCCGGTATCTTTGTTATTTGATATTTGGCAGTTCTCCACAATGTTGTATGAACCCGATATGTAGATCCCATTGTCGCCCGCGTTTTTGATCACCAATCCTTTCAAGTACCAATAGTTTTTCTTGAGCTCGATACCGCGTGAAGAAGATGAATAAGATTCTCCCGAGAAGTCAAGGACCGGAGTCTCGCCTGGGTACGCCCATAGGTTGATGTAATTACCCGCTGAACCGCTGACTCCGGCGCCCAAAGTGGAGGATATGTTATATGTGCCGCCCCTCAGGTAAATCGTCGTCCCTGCAGCTGCCATCGACATGGCTTTCGAGATCGTCAGATACGGTTGACCGATCGTCCCGGGATTGGAGTCGCTGCCGGTGGGCGAGACATAAATTTGAGCAAAAGAAGCCGCGCTCAAAAGAAGCACTAGAAAAAATATTTGTTTTATCTTTGACATTTCGTTTATCTAATTGAAGAAGAACTTAATAAAGAATTTATTTCTGCGAATCATCTTCATCATGGACGGGGCTGCCGTTGACATAAACTTTTTCGAGCCTCACACCGATTGCATTTACGATGCTGTCTCCTTTTGAGACTCCATCGAATTTGCAGTCTTTGATCGAGACGTTTTCAATTTTTGATTCCGGAAGCCCATCGAAGTACAATCCATATTCACTTTTCTGACTCACAACATTTTCTGCGAAAATATTTTTCATAACCGGGAAATACTTGTAACCTTCCGCTTCGGGAGGATCATAGTTCATCGTTATTCTGACGATCGATTCCCTGACCTGGCCGATTTTCAGATTCCGGACATATATGCCGGTCAGCGCGCCGCCGCGCTTTGCATTTGATTTTATCCGAATGCCCTGATCAAGGTGCGGGCTATCGAAACTGCAATCCTCGACAAAAATATTCGAGCAGCCGCCGCTGATCTCACTTCCGATTGAAACTGCCCCATGTCCCTCCTTCATGGCACAGTCGCGAATGATAATATTTTCTACCGGAACGTTTACTCGCCTGCCGTCTTCATTGCGTCCGGACTTGATCGCAATGCAGTCGTCGCCGTCATTGAACACGCAGTTCTCGATGAGCACGCCCGAACATGACTCCGGGTCGCAGCCGTCGGTGTTAGGGCCGTCGCTGTCGGTTTTGATTCCATCTATGGTGACGTTCCTGCACAGCGTCGGATGGAGAAACCAAAACGGAGCATTCTCTAAAGTTACTCCCTGTATGAGCACGCTCTCGCAATTATAGAATTCCACAAAGGTCGGTCTCAGGAAATGGTGGTCGCCGAATATTCTGTCCTTCACGGGTACATCGTTGTCGCCCATTCTCATCAGCAGCGGGCGGCAAGTGCTATCCAGCTGGCTCTGCATTCCCTGTTTCCAGCCGAACTCCTTTCCCCCTTTCCATGGCCACCAGTGCTCATTATCAGCCTGGCCATTGAGAATTCCTCTCCCGGTCACGGCAACATTTCTCTTGCCGAAGGCATATATGAGCGGGGAATAATTCATCAACTCCACGCCCTCCCAGCGGGTGTAGACAACCGGTAGATAATCGGCGGGATTTGTGGAGAACTCGAGCATGGCACTGTCCGACACGTAAAGGTCGACGTCATCTTCAAGATGGATCGCGCCGGTTAGAAAAATTCCTTTCGGCACAACAACCCTGCCGCCGCCTGACCTTGAACATTCTTCAACCGCCTTGTTGATCGATTCGGTGCAGAGAGTCTTTCCATCGCCGACTGCGCCGTAGTCTGTTATCTTGAAATCACGATCTGGAAAAGCGGGCGGGATAATTTGTTTGAGTATTTCCGGGACCTTGCTCCATCCCGATTCCTCATCGACCGTTTTGCCGCCGCCGGAATTGGAAAAGTGGGAGCCGGCACTTAACAAAAACAACCATGCTAAAATGAAAACTGAAATTACATGGTGATAATTTATTTTCTTTGAAACTCTTTTGAACTTGAAAAGCATCTTAACCTTCTAGAAAACGTTAACGAACTTTATTGTCGGACGACGGCGCTGGTGTCAGCATCAGCCCCGTATTTTACCGGGATCTTTGCCGAAGAAATGTCGGTGCCGATGAGCCTTATGTTCGACGAATTCTTCCCGCTGACATACAGAAAAACATCCGCAGTTTTCGGACAAAAACCTTTATCTATTACAAAATCCTTGCTTTCGGAAAGCGAGAAGACATTTCCTTTCCTGGGGAGAATCTCGTCGTTCTTCAAAGTGAAGCCCGATGCAAAGTTCGACTCAAAGCCTTTATCGGCAGCTATGTACGAATCAGAAATCGTGATGTCATGGACCGGCATTTCAGGCAGGCCGGCCACGCGGATGGCCTGTTTCGCACCGTCGCAGTAAACGCTGTCGATATAAAAATTCTGAAAGATCGGTGTCCTGTCATTGACAGGCTGGGGACTGAAATTCTTTGGCGGCGCGCCTTCACCGGGAGCGTTCCCTTCATAATACGTGTCGAATAGTATCGCCTCGTCTACGATGTCCTTCATGTAAATGTGATCGACATAGACATTCTTCACCAGCGCGCCTCTTCCCCTGGAACTCTTAAATCTCAAACCTATATCGGTGCCGACATAATCGCAATTCTTCACCGAGATATTTTCCATCCCTCCGTCGGTATTGCTCCCGATGACAAAGCCGCCGTGGGCATGGTACACGACGCAATCTGCAATGACGACGTTCTTCAGCGATGGACTGCTTACGTTTTTTCTCAAACTTGATTTCATGCAGATGCCGTCGTCGCCGGCAGTCACCGTGCATTTATAAACGAGCACATTTCTGCATGCGCTTATGTCGATTGCGTCGCTGTTCTGCGCCCAGTATTCGTTGTTAATTTTCACGTTTCTGACAACTACATCTTCACACCAGTTGGGATACAGTGCATATGATGGAGAATCTTCGAAAGTCGTGCCGTCGAACAGAACTTTCCTGCAATCTATAAACAGAACGAGAACCGGACGCAAGAAATCTCTGGCGGGTAGAAAATCCCGAGCCGCCAATTCGTCCTTGCTCTTCGTCGTCCTGAGATTCTTCAGGTATTGTTCACCGTTCTCAGCTTCCTGGGACGGCCACCACATGGAGCCGTCTTGAGTGACCACGCCGCCGAATTTCAATAATTCTTTCCAGAGTGTGGGCGAAACCTTGTTGCTCTTCACAGGCCTCCACGTGATACCGTTCCCGTCCACGAGACCGGATCCGGTGATGGCCACATTTTCAAGACCTATTCCAAATATCGGAGACTCGACAACCCATCCCCGCCCTGGTACGCTCACGATCGGATAATCCTCATGGTTACGGCTGAATTCGACAACGGCTCCTCTATTGAGATGCAGATTGACGTTGCTCTTCATTTGAATAGGTCCGGTCAGCCATAACCCCGCCGGGATTACAACTGTGCCGCCACCGGCCGAGGAGCATGAGTCGATAGATTTCTGAATCGCGGCGGTATTCATCGAATGCCCGTCGCCGACTGCGCCATAGTCCTTTACGTTGAATATCTTGTTCGGAAAGTCGGGCAATTGTATTGCAGGCATCTCAAAAGGAAGATTTGAAGTGTATTTCTCGACTTCATCTCTGATCTCTTGAGCTGTTGCCGCAGAAACCGAAATCAGAACTGCAGCTAAAGCGAGAAAGACAAAAACATGCCGAGAATTTTTCATACCATTACTATTGAACAAGGTTCTCCCGATTTTGATGGTACACCGTCATCCCCCTCTCTTTTGGAAAGAGAGGGGGATGATGAAGTGGTTTAGTTTGTTACTTCAGCATCAATCCCGCCAATAGAAGGCGGATTTCTGAAAATATGTTTTTGAATCATTTAATCATCAACATTTTGCCTACTATCACCTGATTGCCGACGCTCAATCTCGCGAAATAAACTCCACTGGAGTAAGTGGAACCGTCGAAGAGTTCCTCATAGTAGCCGGCTTTCAGGTTCTGGTCGACAATGGTAGCGACCTTCTGCCCTAAATCGTTGTAGATCGTCAACGCCACATGTGCATTCTTCGGCACCGCGATTTGTATGGTGGTCGTTGGGTTGAACGGGTTCGGATAGTTTCCGATCGCTATCTTCGTCGGAATGCCGCTCGGCTTCTCATGTAATCCGACTATCGTACCGAATCCCGCTCCGTAAATTCCGTAGGCAGTCACTCCCGATTCAGTCACATAGTTTCCGGAATCTGCAGAAGCATGAGATTGAGTGGCATTCAACGCAGCCCATGGATCACTAAGTGCCGGTTTTCCGATGAGCGTAACGGGACTGTTAACAGCCAGAGCTTCCTTCGCGTAGACCGTAAGGTCGAAGGTGCCGGTAGGAGTTCCGCTCGCATTAACTGTCCAATAGCCGCCGTTCCAATAGCCGGTTATCCCGCTCGGGAAAACCGAACCGCCCGGATCGGAAGCTGTAAATGAAGCCGTCAGGTCAGACGAAGCTGAAGGGGCCGTTGTGAAATCGAGAGCAACGCCATGGTACGCCGACTGGTCTCCAATTGGGAACAGGTAAGAACCCGTTGCACTATCCGCACGGGTCAGAGAGCCGATGACATACGACGCGCTGTCCCCGACCACGGCATTAGCTTTCTTGTTTGTCAAGGTAAGCGTCTGGGAGCCCGGTTCGAGTTTGCCGCCCGTGTTCAGCGTCAAAGTTCCCGTTACTGTCTCATTCGCGCCCAGCACGACAACAGCGGAGTCGCTGACGGTTAAATCATTCATCGTCGGAGGAAGAGCAGCTCCGGCCGCCTGTGTGGCAGTGCCGCTCCCGTTGTAAGCATAGCTTCCCGTGGTGGGGAGTGATTTTGTGCCGGATACCTGGATGCTTCCGATCGTGGTATCAATTCCGTTCACGTTTGCAGTACCAAGCGTTCCGCCCGGTTCGAGAACAAAATTCTGCAAACCCTTCAACGTATCCGACGGTCCGAATAAAAGTTTTCCGTAGACAACGAAGGCTCCGTTCCCGCTCGGTGCGCTTGGACAGTTAAAATTCCATGACTTGCCGCCGGTGAACTGCACGGTCGAATTCGGACCGACGGTATCGCACAGAGTAATCAGATGAGTCGAGGAAGAGAACGAAACTGATTTACCAAGCGAAACAGTCTGAGGCCCGTTTCCGACAAAATTGATCGCAAAAGTTTCTCCATTGGAGTTTGTGGCAAAGGCAGCGTTGGTGTCCACGCTAAAGTTTCCGCCGATATTTATAATGCCTGTGTTAGCCGAGTTATTGCTTGTGCTGTTTCCGGCATGGAGTCTTCCTCCGTTAACAAGAGAAAGATTCCCACCAATGTTGAACTCACCAAAATTAGGAACTCCCTGGTCGTCGCTTGAGAAAGGTCCGAATCTTCCCTGCGGCGTCGAGTTTGAATAATCGCCGACGGTTACGTTCCCGTCAATGTTAAAGATACAGCCTATAGGATTTGAGCTGGCAGTGGTAAACTTTCCGTCAACTGCGGAAAGAATTCCGAAGATGACACGGACGTTTCCCATGACATGGTGGGTCAGAAGACTTTCGCCCGTATTATCCCTCACTGACGGGCTGATCCCGCGGATTGCATTGCTGGTCGTGTTATCACTAATGATCAAGTCGCCCTTGATTGTCAGGTTCGCGCTGAAACTCAAACCGGGGGTTCTCGCTAAAATATAAACGTTCCCAAAAGTCGAATCCGCGCTTTGAGAACCTAACGTAGCAGCGCTGGCTCCCATTACCGCAAAGTTGCTTGCAGCATCGATCGTGTACGATGTCGCATTGTCCGGCCAGGCTTTCAACGAATCGTTGTCATAGAACCAGGCATTCGCCCCTATGGAGAAGTCTCCGGTCATGGTAAGTTTGCCGACGTTTAAAGCTAATTTCGCGCCTGGTTGGATAGTGAGGCTCGCGCAGCTGACCGGGCCGCTGGTATAAACCGAATCGCCCGTGACTATGGTGACGTCGTTGCCGGGACCCGGCGCCGGGCTCCCTCCCGCCCAGGTTGAGCTGCTGCCCCATGCTCCGCCGCCCGTTCCATTACTGCTTATCGGCTGTGCCATGATGGAGCCGGCTTGAAAAAGAAGCACCAAAGCCGACAGCTGGAAGATAACAAAAAATCTTTCTAACGCTCCCTCACTCATTGTAAAATGTTTCTCTGCTCTTTTCATTGTCATTTCTCCTTTCATAATGTGCCTCAACGCCTCTCGCGATCAAGTTCTCATCCTGCGAAGCTTTTCGGCAGCATCTATCGGACTAACTGATTTTCCTGGTAAGGCACGAACGCGAATGTGCCGACCACAATTCAAACTCCTGTATGTTCTGCAAGCGATCGATTCGCTTGCCTGTCCTTTCGCCGGACAAATTCCTTCAGAGTATATCTCCTCGGTCCCGCAAACGGGACATTCCTCGACTGACATTTTGCTGCTCCCTCCTGCCGAATCCATCGGCAGGATCTTACCTTAACTTATCCCCCGACCCCCTCTCTTGGAAAGAGAGGGGGAACCGAGGGTTAAGTCAATTTCTTATTTCACCAGGACGAGTCTCTTTGTCGAAGTATAATTTCCAGCCGTCATCCTGTAGAAATAAATTCCGCTCGCGAGGCGGCTGCCGTCGAACGATACGGTGTACTCGCCTGCAGCCTTCGTCTCGTTCACAAGCTCCGCCACCTTTTGTCCGAGCATATCATAGACATCGATGCTCACGCTGCTCGTCGACTTTACGTCGTAAGTAATAGTTGTAGACGGGTTGAACGGGTTCGGATAATTCTGCAGCAAAGCGAACTTGGTCGGATTAGAAACCGCGACATCCACTTCGCCGTAGTTCTTCACCGCTCCGGTTGCGGAGACAGTCTGCAGCTCATAGGCATAATTTCCAATGACGCTGGCAGTTTGATCGGTGAAAGAATATGTTCTTCCGGTCGTGCTTGTGCCGAGACCTTTGAGTGCCGGGTTGCTCTGATAGGTTGAAAGGAGCGTGAAGTTGGTCTCGCCCGGAGCTCTCCTCAGCAAAATGAAGCCTGCATTGTTCACCTCGCTGCCGGTCTTCCATGTCATGGTGACATTGTGGAGATACTGAGTCCCCGCAGCAATGAACGAGGTGACCTGGACGGGAAGAGGATTATCGGTCATGTTGCCGCCAAGATAGAACTGTCCTGTGGTAGCACCAGGAATGGCAGTACGGTTAGCCACGGTTCCTGAACCAGCAGAATGAGTCCCAACCAGATCGAAGGTCGTGCCGCCGTCACCCGAATGAACAATTCTCAGAGCACTCGGGGTAGCAATATCGATTTGGCTTCCTCCATCGACACTCAAATTATAGGTACCGGTGGTAAACCCTGGCTGTGAAAGCGTCCAGTATTGGTCCGATCTTGTTGTAAGTGAATATCCGCCATCATCAAGCGCAGATGGCAAATTAGTACCACCATTATCCGGTATCGTCCTTGACACGCTTAGAGTGCCAGTAGCCAAAACATCTCCCGAAGGAGCCGTGAGCGTAAAGTTGTCGCCTTGAACAGTCATTGAAACATTAGTGTTCAATGTCAAGCCGCTATTAAAAGTCACTCCAGCCATATCACTATCCACGACACTCAGGGTTTGCCCTGCTCCGAAAGCGTTGGGTGAAGCACCGGTGTATTGTTGCCCGCTTGTTCCATTAAGTGTAAGCGTTTGAACATACCCTGTGCCGCCGGTTGCAGTTTGAATAGTTCCGGTACCGCTGATCACGATGTTTCCCTTCACACTTAGATTCGATGTCCCTGTACCGGCGCCCGCAGTCGTGCTGCTTCTGTACTGCACCTCGCTGGGACTACTAACGTTAAGATTGCCGCCAATATTGATAATCGAGGTTCCGTTATGTGGGCCCGCACTCTCTTGAAGAATTACCCGGTTGCCAGTAGCTGCTCCAGTTAGAGAAACGCTCCCTCCGATATTCCATGTGCAGCTTGCAGTTGTTGACGCGGTGCTGTTCACGGCGGTAATTCTCGCTGACGTTCCAGTTCCAATAACAACATTTCCTGTCACGTTCACAACGTTGGTCCCGGACGTCGCAGAAATACCTCTGAACGTGCTTGCCGTAACAGTGAGGTTACCAGCAATGTTCAAAGTAGTATTTGCCGCGGGGCCACCGCTTGAGGTAGTAGAGTAAGTCAAGTTCCCGTATGTCATAGCAGTTTGAACAGTCGTCGGCCCGGTAAGTACTACGGTGCTCGAAGACGCCAGATTCCATGACGTACCGGGAATAGACACTGCGGCAGCGTTTATGCTCAGCGTTGAGTTGGCGTCCATTTGAAGGAGAGCACACGTTCCGGCTGCAGCCATCGTCACATTGTCGCCGCCAAGAATTTCAACATTGTCTGACGCTCCTGGAACTCCCGAAGGATTCCAGGTGCTGGCGGTGTTCCAATCTCCGCCTCCGGTGTTGTTGCTCTGCTTTGTTATCTGCGCAGACGCATTTCCCGCAACGAGCATCAGGCTAGTCGCCATGACGCTCAAAAGCATTAACCTTCTTACCATTTTCCCTCCATCTTTTGTTTTTTGAAAAATTAGTTTTACACTCAATATTGCTTCTCCCATGATTCTCTCCTGTTTTTTGTTGAAACTGTTTTCTACATGATCGTTCATTTCACGACCATAAACTTTTTCACGTCGACAAATTTCTTCTCTCCCGCCGCAAGAGATCCTTTCGTAAGACCCAACGGGACGGCGACGATCCGGTAGAAATACACTCCGCTCGGAAGATTGCCCGCATCGAACCTCACTTCATATGTTCCCGCCTGTTTTGTTCCATCAAACAATGTCCTCACTTCCCTACCGAGCACGTCGTATACCTTCAACGTCACATGACCGGCAACGGGGAGCTGATAACCGATGACAGTCGTCGGATTGAACGGGTTCGGATAATTCTGGCCCAGCGCAAATTCGGCCGGCAATTTCTTACCGACCACTTCATCCGGCCCAACACCTTTCCCGCTGACGGCAATAGAATCCGGCGAACCTGCCGCGTTGTACGTGAGGATAATGAAGCCCGAATGACCGGATGTATCCTTCGGCGTAAACGTTACCACCAGGCGTGCAGTGTCGGAAGGCGCGATGCTGAAAGTTGCGGGTGCGAACGTAAACGCCGAATCTGTCGACGAAATAGCGGTCACTTTCAGCGTATCTGTTCCTGCATTGGAGATGTTCACGGTGTCTTTCTTCCCCACACCGCCCGGTACAGATCCAAAGTTCAGAGTGCTCACCGATAGATAAAAACCGGGGATCTTGTCGGGAACAAAAACAGAATCTAGATTTCCGGCACCGGCGCTTTTCATTACGATATTCTTCACCGACTGCGCATCCATCGCAGTGTAATTATAAAAATTTTGCGGATCAAAATCATAACCGGTCGTGTTCTCAACGATAGGGCCGGAAGCTACGGAATAATTATTCGACGCTTTCAAGTAGCCGATCGGGTCCCCGCTGAGTGTCCCGCCTGGATCGTTCACCTGGGAAATCAGCGTCGGAGTCGGCGTGTGATCGAAATAATTTCCTTCGACGAAAACGTGCGCGGCGCATGTGCTTCCGACGCCGTATCCGCCCGAGTCCGTACCTACAACACCGACATCGGTGTATAGATTGTTTATGATATGCGTCTTCCCGTAACGCACGCGCGGATGGCGGGAATACGTACCATCAAACCAATTACAATAGTATGTCACCTTCAGAGCGGTGTCGCCGGTCTCGCTGACGGAATGTCCAAGCAGGCAAGTTTTTCTATGATTCATAAAATGATTGTACGACACGGTTACAAAGTACGACTCTTTCTTGATGTCCAATTCTCCGTCGTGAGTGCTGGCATTCAGGTCGACGCTCGGGCTGTCGGTGAACGAGCAATGATCGACCCAGACATTGTTGCATCCCTCGACGGACATACCGTCTCCTTCTCCCGCGGTGCAATCTGAGAATGTAATATTCCGAATGATGAGGTTACTGCAATCCACGATCTTAAAACCGAAACCCTGGACTTTCGCATTCCTGCTTGTTCCTATGATGGAGACGTTTCCCGTCCGCTTGATATCGACTTCGGAATCAAATCCGGTAATTGTTTGCGAGATATAGAGGATGAGAGGAGCGCGCGGATCGCCGGTTTTCTGCCGCGGCGTCATTATGTCTTCCAGCTGCTGCCCGCTTGTTATAATGATCTCCGTGCCGCCTTTCCCGCCCGTCGTTCCTCCGCCGCAAGATGCGAAACCGAAAGGAATCGAGTCGGGTACGACGATCTGGTCCACGCCTGTTCCGGTTACCGCGACGTTCGCAGTGGGCGCCCCGCCGCCGTCGTTTGTAATATTCCCGCCGTAACTTACTTTGTCACCAGGCCTAAATCTTACGTATATGGTCTGTGAACTTAACGTTCCGCCGGTGTAAGGGATCGTCAACGACGAATCGAAGCCCGTTCCGGTTGTAGTGGAAATTTGAAAACTTGACGGTGAGGTCAAAGTGATGTTCCCGGATGCCGGCGTCAAAAATAACCCGGACAGCAAATATGTTCTTTCACCCGATATCGAATCTACGATGACACTGCCGAACGATAAACTCGCGGGAGCAACAGAAAGCCCCGGAGCTTCGAGCGTAGTTGCATTCCCGACTCCAGGAGAGGTCGTATTGTAGTTTTGAGAATTGCCGCTGACGACATTGTATTCGTACACTGCAAAGTAATACGTTGAGGCAACGGCCAGGCCAACCACAGTCACACCCGAGTTGCTCCCGTCGTACACAATTTTATTTCCATTACCCTGATCGAGCGCCGCGGAGAAGTTGCTGTCTGCTCCGCCGATGGCGTTTCCGTCAACCGGCATCCAAGTCACCGCGCCACCATCGCGAGCAACAACAATTCGTCTGCTCCCGCTTCCGCCCGACATGCTGACGACGATAGAGTTACCCGTGATCGTCCCGAAAGTCAGCGATGATTGCGCCGCCGGTTCGGCAGCGAGAGAAGTTCCCGATACTGCGACATTTTTTGTAGCGGCTCCGCTGCTTGTGTGTGTAATTACGCCGTTCATCGAACCGCTTGCAGATGATGGGGCAAATTCCGTGTAGACATTTGTGCTTGAAATCGTTCCGCCCGATGGAGAAATATTGATCGAGTTTGCAAAGAGGATGCTGTCTTTGCTCACTTTGAAACCTGCAGGAGCGGTGACGACAATGTCTGAGACAAGGTTACTCCCGGAGACGGAGTAGGTCACGCCGACAATCGAATCACCAACAGCCGCCTTTCCGAAATCAGGAAGTCCGGTCGTCGAAACAAAAACGGTCGGCACCGTGCTGTTCAGAGTGGTTCCTGAGATAGTAACCGAATTCGCAATGACATACTTGCTGGTGGTTGAACCTGTGTACCATGGATACACACGCACGTAAAACGTCTGTCCCGATCTAACGGTATCAATATTTCCGGAAACGGAAACGTTCGGAGACGAAGGTGCAGAGCTCGAGAGCGTAAATGTGCTGCCGATCTGAGTCCTTGCGGCAAATGTCGAGTCGGCGGAATAATAAACGTTTGCTCTCATTCCGCTTCCGCTGTTAACGTAAAGATAGAGCGAAACAGACGTGACCGTAAAATCAAAGGCCGGCGTTGGAGAAACAGCGAATTGCATATACCGGCTGCTGTTTTCGGAGGACTCGCCTGGCCATGTCCCCGCCGTTCCCGACGGACTGCTTCTCTGCGCGCCGCTGCTATATGATACCTGCATATTGCTCAATGCCTGATCCGCCGCACTTACGTTGCCTGTGACGACGGCAGACTGATTCGATGTCAGCGACCATATACTGTTAGAAGAAGTCTGGCCCATCACATCGGCAACACAAACAACGGCGAAGGCGAATAACAGAAAAGCTTTTCTCATGAGAACTCTCAAACTCCGGTTGACACTACTTCAACAATACCATTTTGTGTATCTCTCTCTGCCCGGCGCTTTCGAGCACGCTGAAATAAGTTCCTGATGAAAGCATGCTGCCGTCAAATCGCTCCACATATTTCTTGCCGGGCTGGGCATCGCTGTCGAACAGCGTCGCTACCTGCTGACCGAGGACGTTATAAAGCCTGAGGGTCGTACGAGCCGCCTTCGCGACCGTAAACTCTATCGTGGTCGACGGGTTGAACGGGTTCGGATAGTTCTGGAAAAGTCTGAACACTATCGGAACGGTTTCCTGGTTTTCAACACCGGTCAAAGTGAAATGGCCGACGCCAAACGTGCCGAACGTTGTGATCCCTCTGCGCGAGATCGTGTAAGGCTGTTGAGTGAATTGTGTAGAATAGGCTCCAACGCCGGCCTCTGCCGTAGAATCTTTGTATAGCAGATAAATCGCCGGATAGTCCGAATGATGCTTTGCAAAAACGGTGTCTTCCTGTGCACTCATCCATCCAAACTGGAGGACGCAATTGCCTCCGGCGGGCCCGGCGACCTGCCAATCCACATCGACTCTTCCGAGTCCGTTAGTAGTTAACGCCGTGTCAGGAAAAGCCGAGACAAAGAACGCACCGGCGGTTCCCGAGTTAGCGATCCAGACCGGATCGTACGCCGTTTCCGTGCCGACAGGGAACAACACCTTGGTCGGGCCAACGCCGTTTATCTTCAATGCGCCGAGGCTGTCTGTGACGATGTAGTTAATGTTTGAAGTTCCAATCATCCCTGGCATCGTTAGAGTATCGGCCCTGAGATGGAGCACGCCGCTCGGAATGCGGAGAGAATCGGTAAGAGTCAAATTCTTGCTCAACGTAACGCCGGCGTAGTTCACGATTGTCAACCTGTTTATCGTCGACGGAAGATCGCTTCCTGTGACCTGAGCAAGTGTCGTGGCATCATAAACAAAGTTTGCTTTCGTGCTGTATGACTTCGCGCCCGTTACCTGTATGCTGCCGGTTGGAGAAACTCCGTTAGGATTCCCGGTGGAGAAGGTTGCGCCGCTGTCGAGCACAAAAGATTGCAATCCTTTTATCGTGTCGGCAGCACCGAGAGACAGGATTCCATTCACGACAAATGCCCCGTCGCCGTTTGCGGCCCCCGGTGAAGTGGACGCCCACGATTTGCTTCCGGATAAAATAAGGTTCGAAGTCGCGGCAACTGTGTCGTCCAGGGTCAACGGCATCGATGGCGAGGAGAACAACAGCGGTTTCCCTAATGACACGAGTTGATTCCCGTTTCCGACGAAGTTCATGGCGAGTGAGCCTTTGGAATTTGTACCAAAGGTGACGGTGCTGTCGACGACGGTGAAGCCGCCCGAGATATTGATTATGCCGGTCTCAGTGGTCAGAGTTGAACTGCTGCTGGTTCCGGCGTCGAGCTGCGCTCCATGTTCGAGCAGCAAAATATTTTTGATGTTGAATATGCCGGCTCTGTTCCCCGCAGTACCTGCGCTGGAGAAAGGAGCAATTGTACCTCCCGACACTACCACACTGCTGTCGACGTTCCACACACCTGTGATCGTGTTGGAACCATTGGTGTCGACGCACGACCATACTCCGCCGACCACATAGACATTCCCGTGGACATGGTGGACGAACGAATTCAGGCCGGCACCGCTCAATGTGCCCGGCGTTTGCACTGTCAAGCTCCCGTTGATTGACAGATTTGCTCCCGCGACGGTTCCTCCGCGAGAGACAATCACGTTACCAAAAGTAGAATCGTAACCCGCCCATCCGAACGAAGTGCCTGCCAAACTTGTGTGAACATAATAGCTAGACGTGTCGATGCTGTACGAAGCGGCCAGCGGAAATGAGGGGAGACTCGAGTTGCTGTTATAGAACCACGCGTTCGGCTGAGTCGTGAGCGCAGCTTTTATCATCAGCGGAGCTGTCACATTGAGCTTGGCTCTCGATTGAATAGTCAGACCTTTGCAGATCGCAGGCAAGGTCGATGTAACGACGACAGAGTCGTTCGAGGCAATCATAACATCGTTTGTTGAATCAGGGATAATTCCGCCGCTCCATGTTGCAGCGTTGTTCCAATCTCCTCCGCCGGTACCGTTGCTTGCTATCAGGCCGAGAATCGGATTGTCATTCGCTATGGTGGCAAGGGCGAAAAAGGTACTTGTTGTGAGATCAGTGAACGCCGTGGCGGTAGTGATCGAATCCAGTCCCGAGCCTCCCGTCCCGCTTCCCGTTCCACCGAGGTCGATCCAGGTGCCCAATCCGCTCGGACCCTGCGCGACTCTCAAGTCGGCCGGAGTTTGAACCTGATCATCCGAGCCGTAATAAGCTTTCAGAGATCCGCCCGTGAACGCGGACCCGCCTGAGGTTTTGATGTTATAAAATCTGACTTTCGAAACATGAGAGAACGCTTCAGGCGTCGACCATCCCGCATTTCCCAGCGACATCGCACTTGAGTCAAATTCCGTCGCCGAGTAAATAGAGAGCGTCGCCGCTGTCTGCGTCAGGCTCAAGGCTACGGGACGATAGACTGCGCTGCTGCCAATCGGAAAACTCTTTGTGACAGCAGATGCACTGGCCACCAGAACTCCCAGTGTGCCGTCGACATATGACGAACTTGTATTCTCGATCGTGCCGGAATAAAGTGCCGTGCCAGTATACCATCCGGACATCAAAGGAGCATTGCGCGAAATTATTGTTCCGTTGATAAGTCTGAGATAAATCACGTAAGAGGTATCGACCATGCTTACCCGTGCACCGTTTATCACGTCGAAGTCAAGTCCATAAGTTGAAGTGCAGGTGGTAGGTTTAATCTTCGCATACTGCACTCCGCTCTTCGCAAAAACAAATCTCGAATCGAGATAGTATGGGTAGGTATTATTCTGACTGTTCGAATTTCCCAGGTTGCCGGTATTTGTTGAAGTAGTCGCGATCGTGACACTGTCACCATAGAAATACCACACGACACCGGAATGGTCATTTCCTCCGCCATGGCTTCCGCGGTCTACAGCGAATCCGCCGGTGCCGCCCGGTGTAGCTTTCAAATTACCCATGACATACACGGTGTCAAACGTTGCACTGCTGCCAGTTCCCGATCCGGTAACATATCCTCCGGTGACGATCAAGTTACCGTTGATGCGAACGCTACCGGATGATCCGCCGAAAAACTGCAGACGACCGGCAGTGGTTCCATTGTTGGTTGCTGATACCATAAAATTACCGCTCACGACATTTCCGATTCCAAAGCCCCATCCCAAATTACCGGTGTAGGCTCCTGTGACATTGTAGTTAATGTTTCCGAAATTCTGTGCACCGCCTGCACCCCAGCCAGTGGCGGTTACTCCTCCTATGGAGTTAATGTTCAAAGTTGAACCTGCTGCCCAAACCGCAGCAGGCAAAAAACCTTTTGTTGAACTAGTCGTTGAAGTGTCGTTGATATTGACTACGCCAGTGCCGCCGACGTGCAATGAATCTTTGCCGTAAGTGATCCCGTATGGAGAAGCGGTCTGCGTCACAAAGCCGGCAATCGTAAGAGTGCCGTTTACCGTTATGCCGGGCTTCACAATGCGGAGAGTCACCGGATTTCCGCCAGAAGTAAGCGAGTCGATGAGAGTACCGCCGGGGGCAATAACCACGTTGCGCAGAGTGTCGGTCGCCTTGAAAGTTACCGTGTTACCTGAAAGGATAGTTATGACACAGGTATCGGGGACATTCGTGGAATCGGGTATCACAGACGCCGCCACCCACGAAGTACCATTATACACTTGCCAGGTGGCCAGACTGTTCCAGTTGCCCGATCCTGCAGACTGATAGTCACCGACGTTCTGCGCCAGCAGTATGCCACCATGAGAAATGCACACTGCAATACTCAAAATCATTAAACTTTTCCTCACAGTACCTCCAACTTTTTGAAATTTCCTAAATGAGTCCGGATGTATCGCAACGTTCACTTACTTGGATTCTCGCGGAACACTGCTTTACGTTCGTGAACGCTCGCGATTGTTCCTCCAATATCTGAATTGTTTACAATTTGTAAATCACTGAAATCGACATCCATCAGTTTCTTGTCGGAATCAAATCTCAGCGTAACTGTTCCGCCACCGGAATTGTATCTCAATTCCGTTCCATCTTTCAATTTTAAGATCGGTGTTCCGACAACTGTCACCGGTTCCGAAAAAGTGAAAAGCACACGACAATCATCGACTTCCTGCTTCACGACGGTCGGACCGCCGGCCGATTCCGGATCCCATTTTCCGCCGAACGTCCATGACGGTGTTATGTCCTCCGGAGCAGGATTTCCCTCTGAATTTTTCAGGTTATCCGCCAGCCACGGATAATCGCCGCCGTCCTTATGACAATTATAAAAATAATCTCTTTCTCCCCAGTTGAAAGGCCTGCTCTGATTTGCGGCGGAGTCGCTGTAGACCACGCGATATATCGGAGTGTCCGACATTGTTTTAGAGAACGTGCAGTTCAAAAGATAAAACTGTGCTTCGAGATGATGCCTGCCCAGATCAAATCCCTCGACTCCGTCGAACGAGCAGTTCTCCAGTACCAATTTCTGATTTCTGTCAAAACTTCCGGCGTGCCATATTGATGCGCTTCCCTTCTTCTCCTCATAAAATTTCGAGTTCTTGACGAGGCACCATCCTCGCGGACATACGAAATCAACGGAGCCGCTGAAGCTGCAATCCGCCATATAATACATTCCTGACTTGTAATTCCATGGTGAAACCGTATCAGCCCCTTTGCTCAAAATATTGCAGTCGACCATGATAGTCCTTGTGCCGTCATCATATACCGCGAATGCATGGGGACCGATCTCAGGCTGGGTATTCTTGATCGTAAGATTCCGAAGGATGTCGTCGTCGCCATGGATGTTCACGACGGCGGGCCCGATCGGATCTCTATGAGCAATCCAATCTGTCCTCAACTGAGGGTACTCGATGATGGTGCTGTCCTTGTTCTCTCCCTCGAGAGTGATGTAGTCCTGATCGATTCTGATCTTTTCGTGATACACGCCGTTCTTAATGACTATCGTGATACGTTCATAATTAAACATCGGAAGCGAGTCGACGGCTTCCGTTATCGATCTGAATTGGCCGCTGCCATCCTTGGCAACTATGATACGGTGCGAGTTAAAGGAGGAAGCGGTCCCGGCAACGACCAGAAGGAAGAAGACAGACGTCTCCACCTGTCTGTGAAGTTTATTTAGATTAAATGCCTCCTTAGAAAACATTAAAAATGCTCGAGACCGCATTCCTTTCCTCTGCTTAAGGGAGAAGCAAAATTCTGTACCATGTTGCTAAACCGGCGGAAGTCATCCTCGCTGACTGCCTCAAATCGTCACATTTTCGCTCACTTCAACGCTAACTTAACCGATAACTTTGACGGCAGAAAAGTTTACTACTGTCGTAATTAAATGTCAAGCCCATTCTTTGAAAATGTGTCGCAACTCTCATCTGCTGCGATAGACCGGCTCGATACCCACCCACGATGTGTGCTGAGACGACGAAGCCACGCGTAAGTCAACACGGATCTTCAGATAATTCGGAATTCTGCGAATCATGACAAACGTCGATGCGGCACCCGATGGAATCTGAGATCGCTCTCATTCTGAAATCCCTGTAACGATTTCTTCCCGCTCGAAATCCGCAATTTATGTTTGGCAGAAAGTCTGCCGTCGCTGAATTTGAATCATATTCGAGAAGTAGTCACTAACTCTCTTTTCCCTTCCGGCTGATCTATTTTGAAAAAGTAACAAAGTATTACAGTTTTGTTACTGCAACAAACTCAAACTTCAACCAAAGGTTACAAAACGCCGAAAATATTGCGGGCGAGTTTCGGCACAAGCGTTGCTAAATATAGAGCGGACGCTCTCCACCGCACGCGGCGGCCGCCAAACGGCGGTTTGTGTGGTTGAAGAACTCCTCGGAGAGTTGGAGAGAGAAACACAAACTGTTGTTACTGTTATCATCCTTGAGTTAGATTACGTGCACCAGAGAGCGTTGGAGATAACGAGTTTCTATAAAATCGTTCAATAACTGAAAAACTCTTCGGAGGAATATATGAAAAAATTCTTAGCTATTGCTGTGCTCCTTACAGCATTTGCCGCGAGCGAATCGTTCGCACAAGCCACAGCTGTTGTAAATCTTACTGTCAATAATGCCATTTCGTTAACCAAAACTCGAGATATATCTTTTGGTATAGTCCCTCAAGGAGTAACTACCGTGACAATCAATCCAGTTACGGGCGCTGGCGCCACCGGGACATTCACTCTTGGTGCGTCTGCAAGCACTCAGATGAACGTGAGCTGGAGTTCAACTGATTTGGCAAGCGGCGGAAACACGATCGGTTTCGCGGGCGCTGGTACGGCTTCTGGCAACACCGTTAATGTCCAAGGGACTTCGCTCCCACTGACAAATCCCGGCATTTTCACCACAAGTGGTACGGGAGCTTACTTCTTCTGGGCAGGCGGAACTGCGACGCTAACACCAACTCAAGCAACGGGTTCTTACACTGGCACCTATACCCTGACGGTCACTTACTAAATGTGATTCCTTTTTGTAATTCAGGCAGGCGATTTCTTCTCGCCTGCCTTTTTTATTTCTGATAAAAACACCTGTTTCGTGCTTCCAGGGGGCGGCACAAGTCTTGCATTATTTGTGCATGAGATGCGGGAAAAAATATTGACAACCCTTGTACTCTTGTGTACAATTGCAGCGACGGAATCATTTGCCCAGCCTTCGACCACGACGGCAAATGTCACTATCAAAATCAACGGAGCGATGACTCTGACGAAGCTCCGCGACATGGATATGGGATTCGTCATGCAAGGAGTTATGTCGATCAGCGTGGACCCGATTACCGGCGGCGCACAGACCGCCTATTTCACTTTTGACGCGGGCCCTAATGCCTCCGCCACCGTTTCGTTCTCTTCAACCAATCTGACAAGCGGCGCGGACAACATGCCTTTCACTTGCTCACTTGCTGGCGGCAATTCTCCAAACCAAAACAACGCCTCAATAGTCTCAAGCGGGGATGCTGTCACCACCAGTTCAACCGGCACTTATTATTTCTGGGCCGGCGGCACGGCTGACCTCTCACCGACGCAGCCTCTCGGCACTTATTCCGGCGACTTCATACTCTCGGTAGCATACTGAAGAAATTTTGAAATCTAGATTTCGAATCAAATTCAAGCTCCCGTGATGGGTTTTTGAGGCAACATTCGAATCTCATGATTCCAATTTCACCTCTTCTCTAAGACAAAAATCAAAATTCGCTGCGGCTTCGCAGATAAATTGAAAATATGCGCATTTTTGCCTATAATAATTAGTGTTCAATCTAGCCCTAGCAGTTGTTGCCTACTTAATCGGGTCTTTTCCGACGGCTTATGTGGTTGGAAAGCAGGCAAGAGGCATAGACATTTTGAGAAACGGGACCGGAAATGTAGGCGCTATGAACGCCTATGATGTTACCGGCTCGAAACTGATCGGTGTCACGGTTGGAACAATTGACATACTCAAGGGGATCGCCGTGACCATGATAGCACAACATATCTTCGGGCTGACCGGCTCGACGATAGTCTCAGAAGGCGACGGCCGCTTAGGTCTGTGTGTCATGGCCGGTTTTTTCGCCGTTCTCGGTCACAACTACTCAGTTTTCATAAAGTTCAAAGGAGGACGAGGACTCGCAACTGCGGCAGGCGCGCTTTTGATTGTCCAGCCGCTTTCCGTCGCAATCTATCTTGCGATCTATATTTCGCTCAGAGCGGCAAAATTAAAACTATATCTCTCAAGCGTTTTTGGAATTCTAATTGCTTCGATACCGCTCCTTGCAAAATTTGCAGCCGCGCCGATTGTTGAAGTATTCGCGGCGCTACTTTTGATCGTCGTTCTATCAAAACATATGATTCCCTTAAAAGATGAATTACAGAATGGAATATAGCAGGCCGTCCGGATGCGTCACGGGGACTCTCAGACTCTTACTTTTGGTATTGTTTCTATCCTCCCCATCAATTTCCACTGTCATGGCACAATCCGTGCGAGCCGAGGAAAACGATCTGACTTCTTCGCGGGAAAATGCGATCACAAAATCCGTTCAAAGAATCAGCCCGGCAGTCGTCGGCATAAATGTCACCGCACAGGAGCAGCAAATGAGTCCTTTTGCCGCTGATCCGTTCTTTCGTGAGTTTTTTCAGGACAATCCATTCTTCCAACAGTTCATGCAAAGACAAAAATTTGAGATACGAAGTCTGGGCTCCGGGTTTCTGATTTCGGCGGATGGATATATCATAACCAACGAACATGTCGTCCATAATGCGACGAGGGTTCTCATAACGATGACAGACGGCACGAGAAGACCTGCCAAGATAATCGGCCACGATCTGAATAGCGACGTTGCCTTGTTGAAAATCGACGGAGACAGCTTGCCGTATTGCAGGCTCGGGGACAGCGACAGCATCCTTGTTGGGGAGTGGGCAATAGCCTTTGGAAATCCCTTCGGGCTGTTTGACATCAACAACAAACCGACCGTGACGGTCGGAGTCATAAGCTCGCTGGGTATGAACTTAAAAGTCGACGACCAAATGGGCGGCGTAAAAAATTACAGCAGCATGATCGAGACGGACGCGGCGATTAACCCGGGAAATTCCGGCGGCCCGCTCGTCGACCAGAACGGAAGAGTCATAGGCATGAATACTATGATTTACACCGGCGGTGTAAGTCAATCATACATCGGCTACGGATTCGCCATCCCGGTAAACAGAGTAAGAGCCATCGTGGAACAATTGAAAAAATACGGCAAAGTGGTACACGTAAGCTGGATCGGATTGAAGCTGCAGACTGTCGATGAAAACATCGCAAAGTCTCTCAACATGAGCGAATTTTCGGGCGCGATGGTGAATACCGTGGAACCCGGAAGCCCGGCAGACAAGGCGGGACTTCATCCGGGTGACATAATACTAAAATATCAGGATGATCCCGTGCGGGATGCCGACGCACTTCTTTCGCAGCTCCACGATTTACCGCCGGGGAGCAAAGCGAAATTCGAGATTCTCCGCAACAACAACTTATTGTCCCTGACTCTCGAGGTTGGAACAAAGGAAACCAGCAAATGATAAAACGCTATTCACCTGCCGAATTGAGTGCCGTTTGGAGCGAAGAAAATAAATTCCGTATCTGGCTCGATGTAGAAATTGCGGCGATGGAATGCCAGGCACAGCTGGGAAGAATTCCGACGGAGGCGGTTTCCGAAGTCAAAGCGAAAGCGAAATTCGACGTCGCAAGAATAGATGAAATTGAGAGAACAGTCAAGCACGACGTTATCGCTTTCCTGACGAATGTCAGCGAGAATGTTGGACCACCGGCAAGGTTTGTCCACCTCGGCATGACATCTTCGGATGTTCTCGATACGGCATCGGCAATTCAATTGAAACAGGCCGGCGAAATCATCCTCAAACACCTTCTTGACATCCAAAAAATCATAGGCGAGTTAAGCCTGAAATATAAGGATGTCCCCGAGATCGGCCGTACGCACGGGATACACGCCGAGCCGATCACGTTCGGCCTAAAAATCGCGGTGTGGTACGATGAACTCGGAAGAGACATCGTGCGGCTCAAGAGCGCCATTCAGGAAATCGCAGTCGCAAAAATTTCCGGCGCCGTAGGAACTTATTCGCACATTTCACCCGAGGTCGAAAAATATGTTGCGAAGAAATTCGGGCTGCAGCCTTCGATTGCCTCCACGCAGGTCATCCAGCGCGATCGGCACGCGCAATTCATGACTGTGCTAGCCGTAATTGCGGGCACGTTCGAGAAGATGGCGCTTGAGGTCCGGCACATGCAGAGAACGGAAGTCCTCGAGGCCGAAGAGCCGTTCACAAAGGGTCAAAAAGGTTCTTCTGCAATGCCGCACAAAAGGAATCCGGTGAATGCGGAAAGAATCTGCGGCATGGCAAGGTTGGTGCGATCGTATGCCATGGCCGCTCTCGAAAACCAGGCGCTGTGGCATGAAAGGGATATTTCCCACTCGTCCGTCGAGCGCGTGATATTTCCGGATGCGACGCTGGGACTGGACTTCATGATTCTCGAATCTCAGAAAATCTTCAAGAATTTTGTCGTCTACCCGGAAAATATGAAGAGGAATCTCCAGATCACTCACGGGCTCTTTTTCTCTGAAGACATTTTGCTGAAGCTTGTTGAAAGAGGAATGACGAGAGAACAGGCTTACGCTATCGTCCAGAGAAATGCCATGCAATGCTGGGAAACAGGTGAGGATTTCCTCTCGGCGCTGGGCAAAGATCGTGAAGTCGCTGAGAAAATCTCACCCGAAGAGCTAGCCGGGATTTTCAGCTTAGATGCACTTTTGAAAAATGTTGACTACATTTATAAAACACTGGGATTAAAAGGATGAAGCTGCTTTTTCAGAGCAAGTCATTTTTAATCTGGCTCGGCGGATTCTACGGGCTGCTGGCAGGATTAACGATTGCCATGGCAGCGCAGATAACTTTCTTGAAGTTTTCGCTCGGTCCGATAAAATCGATAACTCTTATTGCGCTTGCCGGAGGCTCATCCGCCGCCGGCTCTCATCTCGTCAGCAAGCATCTCTTTCGAGAAGACGAACCTATCTTGAACCGCCCCTTGCACTACATTTTGTTCTTCTCTCTGCTTCCGGTCTTGATACTTATCCTTGCAATTATTCTATTCTTCAACCCGGATTAGAGATGATGATTTCAAATCGGAAAGACTAGCTGAAGGAAGATTTCTATGGGAAGACATTTGAGATACAAAACTCAGAAAGCGAAGTTCCCAAAGGGTTGAATCATGCCGGCAAAAAAGATTAAGAAAACAAAAAATAAAATTACTACTGCCGATAACGACATTTACTCGCCAGGCATAAGCCCCGAACATGTGGCTGACGTTCTCCGCAAACATATGCTGGTGGACGGGTTCGATATCGTATTCGACCTCAAGCGAAGCAGCGGCTCCTACGCGTACGATGCAAAGAGCAAAGAAAAGTTCCTGGATTTTTTCACATTCTTCGGTTCGAATCCGGTTGGGTTCAACCATCCAAAGATGACGACGCCGGAGTTTCTTGAGAAATTAGCTTATGTCTCGGTACAAAAACCGTCATGTTCGGACTCGTATACGGTCGAGATGGCGGAATTCATAGATACATTCTCGCGAACTGCGATCCCGGATTACCTTCCTCACGTTTTCCTGATCGAGGGAGGAGGACTCGCGGTTGAGAATGCCCTGAAAGCCGCTTTCGATTTCAGAATGCAACGAAATCTCAGCTCCGGTTTTTACAGATCGACCGAAGATGAGAACAGGCTGAAGGTCATTCACTTCAGGAGAGCGTTTCACGGCCGCACCGGTTATACGCTTTCGCTGACAAATACCGATCCAGTCAAGACAAGGTATTTCCCGAAATTCAACTGGCCGCGAATACACAATCCGGCCATCAGCTTCCCCCTGAATGAAGAGAATCTCAAACTGGTAAAACAGGAAGAAGAAATATCGCTCAACCAGATCAAGCAGGCAATAGTAGAATTTGGAAAGGACATCGCCGCACTAATTATCGAGCCGATACAGGCAGAGGGCGGCGATAACCATTTCAGAAAAGAGTTCTTCATTCGGCTTCGGGACATCTGTACGGACAACGACATCATCATGATTGTTGATGAAGTGCAAACCGGGATTGGCCTCACGGGTAAGATGTGGGCGCACCAGCATTTCGTCGAGCCCGACGTCGTTTCGTTCGGAAAAAAGACACAGGTCTGCGGCATTCTCGCCGGGACTATGTTTAACGAGGTAATCGAAAATGTCTTCAATACCTCCGGAAGGCTCAACAGCACTTGGGGAGGGAACCTTACCGACATGGTACGCTTCACTCGGCAGCTTCAGATCATTCAGGAAGAAAAACTTGTCGACAACGCCGCCAGGATCGGCGAACTCCTTCTTACGAGGCTGAGAGATCTGGAATCGGATTTCCCGCAGTTTGTACGGAATACGCGAGGCCGCGGACTCTTCTGTGCGTTTGATATGCCTTCTCCGCGGAAGAGGCTGGAACTCCGCCAGAGAACCTTCAACAGAAATCTTTTGATTATAGGATGCGGCGAACGAACCATTCGTTTCAGACCCCCGTTGAACGTCACCGCATCCGAGATAGAAAAAGGGATCGATATTATCCGCGCATCGCTTGCAGAAATGGAATCGGATTAACCGCAAAACCTCGAACTGACAAAATGAGGTGACGTTTGAAGGCAGGGGTTCGGGTGCAAATACAACGTTTGTCTTAACCTGTATCCCGATAAGGTGCCTTCGCGACTATTTCTTGATCATCGACCAAAACGTTCCAAGCAACTCTTTTACACCGGCATCAGTCACGGCGCTGATAAAATGTTTCTTCAGCCTCCCGGGAAAGTTCGTCTTCTTAAGGTCTGCCATCCGCGAACCATCAACAAGATCGATCTTGGTGAAAACGACCATCTTGACTTTTTTCGGGAGGTCGCTGCTGTGAAGCCGCATTTCTTCCATCAACTTTTGAAAATCCTCAATTGGATTCGGTGACACAGACTCGATGAGGACCGCGATTGCCTTCGTTCTCTCTATGTGTCTCAAAAAAGAGATGCCCAGGCCCTTGCCGTGGCTTGCCCCTTCAATTAACCCCGGCATGTCTGCCACGACAAATGAGAAATCTTTGTACTTCGCGATTCCAAGAACCGGTGCGAGCGTCGTGAACGGATAGTCCGCAATTTTCGGTCTTGCTGCCGAAATAACAGAGAGGAGAGTCGACTTACCTGCGTTTGGAAAACCGACGAGACCGATGTCGGCGAGAAGCTTCAATTCGAGTTTCAAAGTTTTATCTTCGCCTAATTTTCCCGGTTCCGCTCTGCGCGGCGCGCGATCCGTAGAAGTTGCAAACTCGGCGTTTCCTCTCCCGCCTTTTCCGCCCTTCGCGACAACAAACTCCATCCCGTCTTTTACCATATCGACGATCTTCTTGCCTGATTCCGCATCTTCGACGATTGTTCCCGCAGGCAGTTTGACGATCAAGTCCTCGGCACTTTTGCCGAATTTGTTGGAGCCTTGCCCATGCTGACCGCGTCCCGCCTTGAACGTCGCACGATAATGAAAATCAAGAAGAGTTGTAAGGTTTTTGTCCGACACGAGAACGATGTCCCCGCCCTTTCCGCCGTTTCCACCGTCGGGACCGCCGCGCGGGACGTATTTCTCACGCCGGAAACTCACGCAGCCGTTGCCGCCGTCGCCCGCCCTCACGTGAATTACTGCTTCGTCAACAAAATGTGCCATGGTCGGACAAAAAAATACTTACATCGACTTTCCAGATTCCAATAATTTCAAGCAACAAAAAAATAAACCCGGAATCTATAGGGTCTACCGGCTTTTGATTTTAGGATTTCGATATTTTTTGAAGCTTCAGAAATGGATCTTGGAATTTCGTGGATCAGGTGCTCGCATCGTGGTTAAATTTTTTACTAATTGCATCGGTGAATGCAACCGCATATTTGGAAAATGGGTTGATTCCACGATCAATGAATATCCCTTCAACGATTTTTGACGCGCCCTTCCAGTCTGCGCTTTCATCTAACTTATGAATTGCAATATGGTACAGCGACTTGCTCCCTCCGAATACTTTCTTGACAATTTTCGCTTCATTCTTTGCGCTCAACAAAGTCCTCACGGAAGGTGTTTTCTGTAGTGCATCGGCGACCTGTGGAGGCTCTGCCTGCGATTGGGGATTCGACCCCGAACTGTATTCTCCGGCCTCCTTTTTATCATCCGCACCTTTCATCTCGGTTTTCTCATGCTGACGTTCCGCCCTCCTTTCAAATGACTCCCAGTCTTTTGAAGATTCTATTTGCGGCTTGAGCAGGTCCACCGTCTGCGTCATATCCCTCGCCGGAGCCTGCAGAAGCGACTCGACGTCGCGGGAGTTGAGCGATTGAAACCCTTTTACTTCCTTCGCGAACTCTATGCGGTCCACGATCTCGTCCGCAGATTTATCTCTAAAGAAAAGAACCAGGGCGTCTACCGGAATCTTCGGATACCCGGCTGCGAACTCGAACAACTCCAGGAGAGGATTGGTAAGAGATTCGGCATTTGACGGCAGCGAGCTCAGAAGATGCTCGTCAATTTTCGAGTGGAGCTTCCTCCAACTGTCAACGTCGATAGAGTCCTTGGTCTGGAACTCCATGTATTCACTTATTCCCTTCGAGTAATACTGGTAATCGCTGAGGAATCTCTCTGCCCGGTAAAAATTCGCTTTAGAAATATCACGCAGTCCTTTGAACAGGAATTTCTCCAGCGTCCATCGCGGACGAATGATATAATTGAACAGGAACTTTGAAGATTTGTCGGTCAGGTCGAGAAAATCGTCTCGGGAAAACTCGAAAGAGCTTTTGACGGAATGGCGGATTTCCTTGAAGAGTGTCTGTATCTCCGCGGGAGACATATCCACTTTGCCGGTTTTGCTCTTCCCGAATTCCTCATCGTCGATTATTTCATCCACCTCAGCCTCGGCAAACCTCTTAAAATTAGCCGGCAGCTCCGAATCCGATTGAAGCGTGCGGAGCGGTATCCTCTCGCCGGTGTAACGCTTCGCTATATTGAACGCGAAACTTGAAATTTCCTTTTCAAACATCGATCAGTTCCCCGAATCCATTTTTCTGATTCCGCTTTTCGCCATTCTCTTTCAATTCTTCACTACTTTAGCAATGCCTTCACTCTGTCTATTTCCCTCTGTGCGCCGTCGACAAATTGCTTGTCGGTATGAGGCTTATCTATAATTTTCTGATACATAGCAATTGCATCATTAGGCTTGTTCATTTGCTCGTAACACTTTCCAGCCATGTAATATGACTGTGCCGCCCAATCGATCACGGCGCCCTTTGAAACTAAATAAGGAACCTTGAGAAACTCCAATATGGCATTTGCGTAATCGCCCTTGTCGTTGTAGATCGCACCCATATAATAATGAAGTTCCGCCTGATAATCACGCCCCGCCTCTTTGGCAAGATTCTGAAAAGTGAGGAGCGCCTGATCGAAATATTTCAATTCCTCATAAAGTATGCCCACTTTGATCTTCATATCCATGATGGACTCGTCGTCGGGATACTTCGATATGAATTTCCTCGCGACATCGAGTGCGCCGTCATACTGTCCCGCGCTTTCATACGAACTGATGAGCCTGCTCATTGCATCACGCAGAAGATCTCCATCCGAAAGCGAATCGAAATAAATTGCCCTGAATATGTTTATTGCATCCTGATATTTCTCCTGGGCGTAATATATGTCACCGAGTTCAAGGCGAGCCGCCGAAGCCGCCCCGCTGTTTGGAAATTTTTTCAGCAGCTCCGTCAGCTTATCCTGAGCCTTGACAAGATCTCCAAGTTCGACCAAGATTCTGGCGCCATCCAGAATCGAGACAGGGTACGCGGCGGTTCCGTCATAATCGCTCCCCACCTTGTCCAGCAGCTTCTGTGCTTCCTCGTATTGTTTGTTCCGGATAAGATATTCGGCCTTGTCGACGAGGAATTGCGCCAAATACTTGTCGTCTTTGCCGGGATAGTTTTTCTTGAACTTTGCCGCAGCGGCGTCTGCCGATTTGATCTCGTCGGTCTTATAATCGATCTCGATCAGCCTCGCCGCCGAAAATGCCCTGAGCGTGTCGACCGCAGTGCTCAGGATTTTTTTATAGAGCTGTGCCGCATTATCATAGTCGCCTAACTTGAGATACGTCTCCGCGGCATTCGCGAGTGCCACTATGTCGCCGAACTTTTCGAAGAACGCAGCGCTCATCCGTTTATCGCCAAGCGATTCATAAATTTTCCCGAGCTGGTAGTATGAGTCCGTCACTTCTCGACGCGCCGAATCATCCAGCGGCGTATTCGCCGAACCCGTCACTACTTCTCCAAAAAGGTCCTTTGCTCCGTTCAAATTTCCCGATCTCAATTTGCAGTAAGCCATCTTGTAAAGGATATCCGGAGAAATGGTCTGCCATGGTTCATCATCGCCGATAGTCTGATAGGTTGAGCATGCGGTGTCATACTTCTCCGTTGAGTACAAATAATCCGCAAACTGTAACTTCACTTTTTCCTTGTATGCAGAAGGTTGAAGCTCATCAAGGACCGACAGATAAGCATCTCCGGCATCCAGATTCATTTTCTTTAAGAGTTCAGCGTAAAGCAATTGTCCTTTCAGTAAATATTTTTTAGGCGGTTGAGAATTGAAAAAATTTTCGAGAATCGTTTTCCCGGCATCAAGAGAGTCGATGGCCATCTCCGATCGGGCAATTACAAGCTGGGCATCCGCAAGTGTCCCGTCACCAAAAGGATCGCTTTGAACAAGCTCAGCCTGAACGATAGCTTCATGATAATCTGCAGAGCCGTAAAATGTTTTCGCTAGTATACAATTCACTTCGGGAACGTGAACCGAGTTTGGAAAGCGCTTCAGGAATGAAGCCGCGGAATCCCCGGCTCCGGCTGAATCGCGGGACTCGATCTGCATCTCGATCACTTTGAAGAGAGAATTTTCCGCGACCGAATCATTCTCGGGAGACAGGGACAGCTTTTCATAAATCGAATACGGCTCCGACTTTTCATCTTCCTTCGCCGTCGAAACTTTTTCCAGTACATTCGCGAGGAGGTACTGCGCCGCCCTTTGAGTGTCCCCTGTCGAGATTGAGATGATCCGGCGGAAAATATCTTCCGCCTTCCTGTAATCTTTCAAATCATTTTCGAAGAGATCCCCGATTTCAAAAAGGGTGCCTGCATTAGGCGAAATCGCCTGCTCGGAAACGATCGCCGCCAAACCGGCAACTGCATTTTTGTAGTCGATATTTTTGAAAGTTGAAACGTAATTTGAAGCGCTGTCGGCGGCATCGGCATAATCGGACTCCGGATATGATGTTAGAAGCTTACGATAGTTGTCGATCGCGTCTTCATAATTGGCGTCGCTTTCATCGAAGCAGGCAGCATAATACAAGAATGCATCCGGCCTGTCTTTGAGAATATTTTGGTATTGATAGAATGTCCTCCTCGCAAGCTCCGTATCTTTCAAGTATTTCGATTCGATATCTACTAGTTTCACGACATATTTAACGTCCGGTGTTCTCATGCGCTGAATCAAAATCGTCAGAAGCGAGTCCGCGATCTTCATTCTTTTCGCTTTGAACGCAAGCTCGGCGTAGAGATTCAGAACCCGTTCATTTGTTTCCTTGGAAGGAAAACCTTTGAGTACCGTCAACCCTTCTGAATACTTCTTCCTAGTCTGTAGGAGATCTGCAATCTTTAGTTTGTACTCCGGGAGAAGCGACTTCAGTTTGCCGGAAATGTCCTTGAATGCCGCATCGTCTCCCGTCGCGAGCAAGGCATAACTCTTCTCGAATTCAAGCCTGTCTTTTTCATCAGCTGTCAATCCGTCAACATCGATTTGGTCCGCACTCTTCAGCGCGGAGGAAAAATTTCCGGCGTCCATCTCGAGCTCGATACGTTCCAACAAGGCGTCCGTGCTTTGAGGATTTATGTTCATTCGAATCGCGTCGTCAAAATATTTTCCCGCCTGAACTGACATTCCGCGTAATCGGTTCAGTCTGCCGAGTGCGACCAAACCCATGACTCTCACCGAATCATTGTCCGAGGAAAGGAGCGCCTTGAATTGGTCCTCAGCTTTAAGCTCCTGGCCGGAGCTGAAATACAGATTACCGAGCTGTAGAGTCGCCTTGAAATAGCCTGGACTCGTGGGATATTCCTGCTCGAGGGTCAGAAGCGAAATCTCAGCACGAGACGTGTCTCCGGAGAGCTCGAAATATTTCGCGGCACTGGAGAGACTGCTTGCTGCGCGGTTATCCTTTGGATAAAAGACCTGCAGGCGCTCATATGATAATGCAGCGTTCGCATAATCTCCGTCCTTCGCGTAGGACTCTCCTGCGTTCACCCACGCCGTCGGCGCCAGCGGATCGCTCGAGTATTGCATGGCAAAATTCTGAAAGTTAGAGGATGCTGCCGTGAATTTTTTTTGTTCGAACTGCGACATCGCGAGATAATAATGAGCCTGCGAAGCAGACGGAGATGTCGGATATTCCTGCAGAAATTTATTGAATTGCTCCTCGGCGAGATCGTACATCTTGTTCTTGAACAATTCGAGACCGAACTTCAAGTCGGAATCGACCTGAGTATTTCCGACGACAGGGTTTTCAGTCTGCGCAAATGCTGAAGCGGCAAACGCCGACATGAATGCAAGGACAATTATCGATCTTTTTAACATAATTAAATATAAAGACTTACGAAGGATTGAGAAAGGGAAAGTTTAAATGAGGGGTAAGAGTAGAGCCTTAGCGGCCCGAGATGCAAAAATCTCTTCTCAAGTGATCATAATAATAAAGTCGGTACCTTTTGGCCAAATACTTGAGTGTTCAGCTTGAGCCGCTGGCTAGCCGACTCACTCATACTGTTGCAAGCCATTCGCAAAGGACCGAATACGCCTTGCTACCTGGATCCAAGAAATCCATATGCCCTGTATCGGGTAACTCAACAAACTCGACACAATCGCCGGACGCTTGCGCCGCAGCAGCGTAACTTCGGGAGAGGTCAATCGGTAGAACTTCGTCGTTGACACCGTGAATAATCAATTGCTTTACACCGAGGGGCAGCAATTCAATCGGAGACGCAGCTGCATAGCGATCCGGATACTGACCATGCGATCCACCTAAAAATTCATTGACTGCGCCTTTTCCCGCGTTGAGCTCGTAGGCGCGCGCAAAATCGGTAATCGCTGCCAGACCGGCTGCCGCAACGGGCCGGACGCGAACCGGTGAAGAGATATTTGCGGGTTTGTTCCGTGCTGCTGTCCATAATGCAAGTTGACCACCTGCAGAATGTCCGGCAACGATGACCCGGTTCAAATCAAGTTCGATCCCGTCGTCCACAAGCGCCGCAAGGTGATCCACCGCTGAGGCAGCGTCGTGAAGAGTTTCAGGCCAACCTCCTCCCGGAGCGCCCACTCTTCGATATTCAATATTCCAAACTGCATAGCCCCCGGCCACAAGGTCTTTCGCTATGGCTGAGAGCGCATCTCGACCGTATGGCATCCTCCAAAAACCACCGTGAAGCAGGCACAGAACCTGAGGCCGCAATACATGAGGCAAGTACAAATCGCCCTCCTGGCTGTCTAGCGATCCATAACTATATGTGTGAACTGAATATGGCTGAGATATCTTTTGCATGAGTATGAACTTCTATTTGATTGCACACCGTCTAACGGCTGGGCTCAGCGGCAGCGGCCGAGCCGCTGTCCGCTGGAGCCGGTGTTAGCCTGCATCACTTTACTGCATAAAACCAGTCTGTAGACCAATTTGCCAATCAAGACGACCATTCTTGAGCGCTTGCGCAGCTGCCTTCTGACACTCGTATGGTACCGCAATCATTTCTGCCTGCCAGCAACCATTTACAAATTCTAGGATGGCGTAGCGTGCGTGATGTGACCCAGTCTCAATGATGTGATATTCCGGAAACTCATCAGCATATGCTGGTAGCCCTACGCTGCCCGGATTTACAATTAGGATGTTTTCAGACACTTCAACCAGCCTGGGAACGTGTGTATGACCACAAAGTACTACACGCGCCTTCGTTCCGCCAAGCCGCTCTATGATTTCTCTCTGAGTTGCCAATCTTGCTCGTCCGTGTTCCACGGTTTCCAGCAGGTAGGTAGTGTCGCTGGACGGTGCACCATGAATCAAGAGCACTTCCTTCTGAATTTCCATGCTGGCTGGCAAAGCTCTGAGCCAGTCTAGTTCAATGCGATTCAGTTGCTGAAAGGCATAGCTGTTGGAAGAGCCATGATATTTGGGGTCTTGATGGACTAGTTGCCGATCTTGGTTTCCAGATATTTGGATCCAGTCTTGTTCCATCAGGTATTGGATGGTCTCTTTTGGCCAAAGGGGCCCTGAGACATGATCGCCGAGATTAAGAACGCCATCTACATGTCTCGACTTGAAGTCATCCACTACTTTCTCGAGAGCGCTGATGTTTCCATGTATATCCGAGAGTACGGCTATCTTTTGCATAGTTCATCCTTTAGGAGTGCAGGCCAACGTACCGGCGCTAAGCTGCGGCACTGCAAACTCTCAACTTGCACCGACATCGCGCCGAACCAATATTTAAATTTATTCATAACCATCTTGCGCGGTAAATTGCAGCCAGCTCATGGGGCTTGTCCCGCATTGCATTTACGCGGGATCAGCTTGCCTGCCCGCCGTCTTTTTGGCGGGAGCGACTGGTTAAGCCGGCAACCAAACCAAGAATTATTCAGAATCTATCGAACTTTTTGATTTGTCAAGATTGAACGTCAGTATTCTTTCGTCCCATAAGTATACTTCTGTCCAGCTTGCGATGTGTTGCATCACTTGTGCTTTGCGAAAATCATCGACGTTCTTGGTTAGGTGAATTACATCTTGACTAACAGTCTTTTCGACGTCGAGATATCCATCTCCGTTGACATCGCGATATTTAATCTGCCCTAACCTACGATCGAAGTTATTAGTAGCGCTATCTCGGCTC